>CAYOXR010000186.1:0-1510 GCA_964407955.1 uncultured bacterium
AAATTCACCACGTACAAACTGCTCGCATCCCGATCCGCCTCGAACAACACCTGCCCCGGCTCCAACGTACGCGTCGGCAACGCCAGGCCGCGTGGCACGATGTCGGGCGTGTGACAGTCCGTGGGTGTCTCCAGAGCTTCGAACGTATCGAGCATTGTGGTCCTTTCTTCCCTTCGAGAAGAGCTGTCGGCTGTCCGTGAAAATCGCGTCCGCAGCGCCCGGACGCGGAGGTATCGAACCAACTACAAAAACTATAGCAGAGCAGCCGCCCGCTGTCTACCCCTCCTCGCGCCCATTCCGGCATCACGCCAGCGTCCTGCACGCACTTTGTAGCTCTCGACGCGGGCTTTCCCGGACCCGCGGTTGACAAGCGCCGACGACCAACCTTACCATTTAAGGTAGCGATATGGAAGAGCTCTCCCCCATGCAGCACAAGGTGTACGAGCGCCTGCGCGAGCACTACCGGCGAGCGGGCAGCATGCCGGAGCTGTCGGACCTGGCCCGCGAGCTGGGGGTGCACTACGTGTCGCTCAAGCAGCACCTGGAAGCGCTCCACCGGAAGGACTACATCGTCTTCGAGAGCCGTGGCCGCGGCCGCTCGCCGCACCTCACCCTTCCGGCGGTCGCCACCGGCGTGCCGGTGCTGGGCGGCATCCCTGCCGGCCCCCTCAGTGAGGCGCTCGCCGACGCCGAGGGCTTCCTGCCGTTGAGCGGGCTGCAGGGAGACGCCTTCGCCCTGCGCGTCGAAGGCAACTCCATGGCCGATCTCATCCAGGACGGCGACGTGGTGCTGTTCGACAAGCGCCAGCCGCAGCGCAGCGGCGAGATCTGCGCCGTCCGCGTGGACGGCAGCGAGGTCACGCTCAAGTATCTCGACCGCCTCGGGCCGGGACGCTATGCGTTGAGAGCCCACAATCCCGACTTCCTGACCATCGAGGTGGCCGCCGAGGACCTGGTGATCGACGGCGTCTACCGTGGGCTCCTGCGCGGCGCCCTGATCGACGTCCTGTTGGAACGCAGCTGAGCGTCCGGCGGCGCGGTCGCGCCCGGGCGCACCCCACGCGGCCTCCGGCCCATACCCCCCAGACCGGCTGATAAGCTCGCAGCAGCGACGGCGACGGCAGCGGGGACGGCAGCGCCGGCCGCCGGCGCGCGGTCCGCGTCGCCGCCGGGAGGAGGGGCATGGCCTTCGACCCCACCACGCATGCGCACCGTCGTTTCAACCCCCTGACCGGCGACTGGGTGCTGGTATCGCCCCAGCGCCTGAGCCGGCCCTGGCAGGGCCAGACCGAGCCCGTGGCGCTGCCGGACCTGCCCCGATACGACCCCGAGTGCTACCTGTGCCCCGGCAACGCCCGCGCCGGAGGCGCCACCAACCCCGACTACCGCGACACCTTCGTGTTCACCAACGACTTCGCGGCCCTTCATCCCGACTCCGACGAGCAGCGTCTCGAGGACGGTCTGCTGGTGGCCGAGACGGAGCGTGGCACCTGCCGCGTGTTGTGCTTCT
>CAYOXR010000187.1:0-2268 GCA_964407955.1 uncultured bacterium
CTGGAGATCCAGGGCGTGGGCTTCCGGTGCCAGATGAAGGGCAGTGCCCTCGAGCTGAGCGTCGGCTACTCGCATACGGTGGTCATCACGCCGCCCGACGGGGTGGCGATCCAGGCCCCCGAGCCGACCAAGATCACGGTCAGCGGCATCGACAAGCAAGCGGTCGGCCAGGTGGCCGCCAACATCCGTGCGGTGCGTCCGCCCGACGCCTACCATGGCAAGGGCGTGCGCTACGAGGGTGAACAGGTCAAGCTGAAGGCCGGCAAGGCGGCAGCCCGCTAGCCGGCGGTGCGAAGAGGGTGCTGAAGATGAACTCGCTGACCCGAACCGAGCGCCGCGCCTTCCGGACGCGCCGCCGCATCAGGCGGCCGGTGGACACGGGCAGGCTGCGCCTGTCGGTGTTCCGAAGCGCGCGCTACATCTACGCCCAGGTGATCGACGATCGACGCGGCGTCACGGTGGCGGAGGCCAACAGCAAGCAGATCGCCCCCAAGGGCAACAAGACCGAGCAGGCCAGGGCCGTGGGCACGACGCTCGCCGCGCGCGCGCTGGCGGCCGGCGTGAAGCGCGTCGTGTTCGACCGGGGCCCGTACAAGTACCACGGCCGCGTCAAGGCGCTGGCCGAAGGCGCGCGCCAGGCCGGGCTGGAGTTCTGATGGTCCGCGCGTACGATCTCTCCACGAAAGGCCACGTGTCCTGATGCCAGACACCGACTTCGAAGACAAGGTCATCTTCATCCGCCGCACGGCGAAGACCTACAAGGGAGGCCGGCGTTTCCGCTTCGGGGCGATGGTCGTCGTCGGCGACCGCCAGGGGCGCGTCGGCGTGGGGCTGGGCAAGGCCAAGGAGGTCCCGCTGGCGGTGCAGAAGGGCCAGTACGTGGCGCGCCGCAACCTCGTCGACGTCCCCATCGAGGAGCCGGGCACCATCCCTCACGAGGTGCTCGGCCGCCACGGCACCAGTCGCGTCATGCTCAAGCCTGCGGGTGCGGGCACGGGCGTGATCGCGGGGAGCGTGCCGCGCGCCATCGTGGAGCTGGCCGGCTACCGCAACCTGCTCACCAAGGAGCTGGGCTCGCGCAACCAGACGAACGTCGCCTACGCGGTGATGGAGGGCCTCAAGCAGCTCAAGACCTTCAGCGAGTCGAAGGCCGAGCGGGAGGCCGCCGAATGAAGCTCCGGCTGAGGCGCAGCCTCATCGGTGTGCCGAAACGTCAGCGTGCCACGGTGCGGGCCCTCGGCCTGCGCAAGACCGGCGACGTGCGGGAGGTGGCGGACAACGCCAGCGTCGCCGGCATGGTGGCCAAGGTCGCCTACCTGCTCGACATCGAGGGACGGGAGTCGAAGTGAAGCTGAACGAACTCAAGCCCGCGGCCGGGTCGAAGAAGGCTCGGCGCCGGGTCGGCCGGGGCCTCGGCAGCGGCAGGGGCAAGACTGCCGGACGCGGGCAGAAGGGCCAGAAGAGCCGCAGCGGCTTCAGCGCCGGTGCCGGCTGGGAAGGCGGGCGCTCGCGGCTCATCATGCGCCTGCCCAAGCGGGGCTTCAACCGCGTGAAGGAGCCCTTCCAGATCGTCAACCTCTCCGACCTGAACCGCTTCGCCAAGGGAGACACGATCGACGGGGCGAGCCTGCGCGCGCGGGGGCTGGTTAAGGATGCGGACGGTCCGATCAAACTGCTCGGCAACGGCGCGCTCGAGGTCCAGGACCTCAAGGTGGAGGTCGACGCGGCGTCGCGGGCAGCCGCGGCGGCCGTGGAGGCTGCCGGGGGCAGCGTCGCCGTGCGCCGGCCGCATGACGCCGCCGAAGACGCTGCCGAGGAGAGCTAGGCATGCTTCAGGCCTTTCGCAATGCCATGGTCATTGCGGACCTGCGGGCCAAGCTGCTCGTTACCATCGGGCTGCTCACGGTCTATCGGCTGCTGGTGTTCATCCCGACGCCGGGGATCGACATCGCCCGGCTGAAGGCCAGCAGTTTCGGTCAGGGCTCCATCTTCGGCTTGCTGAACTTCATCTCGGGGGGCAACTTCAAGGTCTTCTCGATCGCCGCCCTCGGCGTGATCCCCTACATCACGGCGCAGATCATCGTCCAGCTCCTGCAGTCGACCTACCCGCCCCTCGAGAAGCTGACCAAGGAGGGCGAGCAGGGCTACCGCAAGATCAACCAGTACACCCGCTACGGCGCCACCGCGCTCGGTGCCATCCAGTCGCTGTTCCTGGCGGTGGCGCTGCTGGGGCCCAGCGGCGCGCTGCGAATCGGCTGGGCGAACGGG
>CAYOXR010000188.1:0-8886 GCA_964407955.1 uncultured bacterium
GCGCCTACGACCGCTCGCCGTGCGGTACCGGCACGAGCGCCAAGCTGGCGTGCCTGCAGGCCGACGGCAAGCTGCCGCCAGGTGCGACCTGGGTGCAGGAGAGCGTGATCGGCAGCCGCTTCGAGGCGAGCTATCAACTCGACGACGGCGGGTGCGTGATCCCGACCATCGTCGGCGAGGCCCACGTCACCGCCGAGGCCGTGCTGATCCTCGACGAGGACGACCCGTTCCGGTGGGGGATCCGGTGAGCGGCGAGACGGGCCGTCACGTCGTCGTGGTCGGTGCCGGCGTGGTGGGGCTGTTCGCCGCGCTGTACGCGCACCGCGCCGGGTTCGAGGTGACGGTGGTGGAGCGGGAGGGCCCGGAGCGGTCCACGACCTCCTACGGCAATGCCGGCCTGGTGGTGCCGAGCCACTTCGTGCCGCTGGCCGCGCCGGGCGCGGTGGCGCAGGGGATCCGCTGGATGTTCGACGCCGAGAGCCCCTTCTACGTGCGCCCCTCGCTCGATCCCGAGCTGCTGGCGTGGGGCTGGCACTTCTGGCGCGCCTCGACGCCCGCCCGGGCGCGGCGTGCGGGGCCGCTGCTGCGCGACCTGCACCGCGCCAGCCGGGCCGAGTACGCGACCCTCGCCGAAAGCCTCGGCAACCCCTTCGACTTCGCGGCGACCGGCCTCCTCGTCATGTGCTCCACCGAAGGGGGCCTCGAGGCGGAGGCGCGGGCCGCGGCCAAGGCGCTCGTGCTCGGGATGGCCCCTCGGGTGATGGGTCGCGACGAGGTCGCAGCGCTCCAGCCGGGTGTCGAGCTCGACGTCGTGGGCGGCGTCTACTACCCGGAGGACGCCCGCCTCGATCCCGGCCGCCTCATGCACACGCTCCAGAGCGAGCTCACGAACGAGGGCGTGCGCTTCCGCTGGGGCGCACGCGTCGACGGCCTGCTGCGGCGTGGGGAGCGCGTGGAGGCGGTGCGGGTGGCGGAGACGGCCGCCGGCGAGGGCGCCGGGCCCGCCACGATCGCCGCCGACGAGGTCGTCCTGGCCTCCGGCGTGTGGTCGCAAGGTCTGGCCCGCGACCTGGGCCTGCGGCTCCCCATGCGGGCCGGCAAGGGCTACAGCATGACGCTCGCCGATCCGCCTCAGCGGCCGTCCACCCCCGCCATCCTGTCCGAGGGGCATGTGGCGGTCACGCCGCTCGAAACGGGCGTACGCTTCGGCGGCACCATGGAGATCGCCGGCATGCGCGGCGGCGTCAGCCCCAGCCGCGTGCGCGGGATCGTGGCGTCCGTGCAGCGTGTGTTCCCGGCAATCGGCATGCAGGCCTTCGAGCGCGAGCCGGTCTGGTACGGCTTCCGCCCGTGCTCGCCCGACGGGCTGCCATACCTGGGACGCACGCGCGTCGCGCGCAACCTGATCGTCGCCACCGGGCACGCCATGCTCGGCGTGTCACTGGCGCCGGTGACCGGATTGCTGGTGAGCGAGCTGCTGCAGGGAAGGCCGCCGAGCGTGCCGCTGACCGCCCTCGATCCCGACCGCTATCGAGGCGTCTGAACGTCCGCCCTCCCGCGGGCGTTGGCCTGCGCTTCGGGTAGGCCACGGCCCCACCATCGGCCGCGTCCGTCGGCGGCCGCGCTCGTTCTCATCGCGGTGGAGCGTGGGAGGAGGACGTCATGCCGAACGACCGTGAAGCCGGGAACGCGGAGGGCAGGGGGCCGCGTGGCGAAGCGTTTGGGGCCGGTGAGGCCGTGCTGGCGGGCCGACCGGTGGCCCGCATCGGCTTCGGCGCGATGCAGCTTCCGGGTCGCGGGGTGTGGGGCCCGCCCAAGAATCGCGAGGGGGCGCTCGCGGTGCTGCGCAAGGCGGTCGATCTGGGCGTCAACCACGTCGACACGGCACAGTTCTACGGCGACGGGATCGCCAACGAGTTGATCCGTAGCGCGCTGCACCCGTATCCGGAAGAGCTGGTGCTGGTCAGCAAGGTCGGCGCAGCGCGCGACGCGTCCGGGAGCTGGCATCCTGCCCAGCGCCCCGAGCAGCTCCGTGCGGGGGTGGAGGCGAACCTCCGGAGCCTGGCAGTCGAGCGCCTGGACGTGGTGAACCTGCGTCTCACGGATGACCGCTCGGGCGACGGCCTGTCCGCAGAGCAGCGCGTGGACCTGGACGACCAGCTGGCCGAGATGGTGGCGCTTCGTGACGAGGGGCTGATCGCCGGCATCGGCTTGAGCAACGTCGGCGTGGAGGAGCTGCGCCGGGCGCTTCCGCTCGGCGTCGCCTGCGTGCAGAACGCCTACAGCGTGCTGGACCGCTCCGCCGAGCCGGTCCTCGAGCTGTGCCGTGAGAGTGGCGTGGCCTGGGTGCCGTTCTTCCCCTTGGGTTCTGCCTTCCCCAACGTACCCAAGGTCACGCAACATCCCGTCGTGGTGGAGGCCGCTGCGCGCCTCGAGTCGACCCCCGCGCAGATCGGCCTGGCCTGGTTGCTCGCCCACGACCCGGGCACGCTGCTCATCCCCGGGACCTCGAACCTCCAGCATCTTCGCGAGAACGTCGCGAGTGGAGCGGTGCGTTTGGATCCGGACGCGCACGCCGCCCTGGACGGCCTGGCGGATGTGCCCGGTTGAACGCCGTCCGGCGCCGCGGTGGACGCATCCTCTGCAGCAGCGAGGCTGGCTCCCCAACGCCACCGAGAATCCGGAGGACGGACAGTGACAGACCTTGAGGCCCGACAGGCACGCGCAGCAAGACTCGGTCGGTTCGCCACCACCGTCGTGGCAGACGCGCTGGACCGCATGGGCGTGGCCCACGGCATCCACTCGATCTGGCGGGGTGCACGCCTGTGCGGCCCTGCGCGGACCGTGTGGACGAGATCGGGTGACAACAAGCTGGTCCACGAGGCCCTGGACCTTGCCGAGCCCGGTGAGGTCCTGGTGGTGAACGGCGGGGGAGACCTGACGCGCGCGCTCGCCGGCGAGCTCATGGCCCGTAAGTCGCAGATACGCGCCCTGGCAGGCTTCGTGATCGACGGGGCGGTGCGGGACCGGGTCGACATCGAGGCCCTCGGCTTTCCCATCTTCGCGCGTGGAGTGACGCCGGCCGGGCCCTTCAAGCACGGCCCGGGCCACCTGGACCGGCCCGTCGCCATCGGTGGCGTGTGCGTGCCCCCGGGTGACTTCGTCCTGGGTGACGACGACGGCCTCGTGGTCGTTGCGGCCGACGAGGTCGACGCCGTCTGCGAGCGCGCCGAACAGATCGTGGCGATGGAGGACGAGAAGCGTCGCAGCTACGACCGATAGCGCTTCTTGGCCGGCAGGCAGGTGCTGTGCCGCCGAACCGTGCCGCGCCGACGCTGGGCCGCAGGCGATCGGCCATGCAAGCGAGAAATTCGGCGGACGTTCACGGGGAAGGTGCCTAGACTGAAGGTCGCAGCGCTTGCAGGGCCCCTCCCACGTCGACCATCCCGAAGACCACCACACGCCTCACTCACACGTCGCCGTTTCGCAGCTCTCACTCGCGCCATCGCCGTTTCCCCGCAGCGCATGTCGGGTGCCCGATGGCGGGAGTCCACTGCTTTCGGGCCCAGCGAAGGGAGTGAGGAAGATGGCGGACAGGCGCAAGCAAGCCAGAACCGACAGGATCGTGGTCGAGGCCCGGCTGCTCGACGCGGGACCGGGCGAAAGTGGGCCGGAGCTCGTCGCGTACCTGTTCGGACAGGGCGGCCGGTTGCTCGGGCAACAGGCCGTGAAGCAAGGCAGGGCCGATCTGTCGGTACCCAAGCTGAAGGAACCGGAGCGCTTGAGGGTGATGGTCGGTCCGGCGATGGAAGGCGAGGACAGTGGCAGGTTGCTGTCGAACCTGACGCGGCTCGACGCCCCCATCCGCTCGGTGCGATCCGACCAGATCGAAGGCCTGCTCCAGATCGACATCGACCGCGTGTTGTGGGGGTGCTGGCTGCGCACCTGCAGCGTGCGCGGGAGACTGCTCAAGCGCCTCGATGTCGACGGGATGACGTACGACCTGCCGGTGTGCGGTGCCGAGGTCGAGATCTACGAGGTCGACCCCGTCCAGGTGGTGCTTCCGCGCATCCCGGACTGGGTCCTCGATCGCATCCGGCAGATCGTGCTCAGGCCGCTCCCCTGGCCCCCGCCAATCATCCGCAGGCCGCCGGGGATCCCGTTCCCGCCCCAGCCGCCGGGCCCCGGTCCCGACCCGGCGCCATACGTCGGCGCCTTCGAGGACGCGCGGTCGGCCCTGGCGCCCCTCGAGCCGGCGGCCATGCCGCCTGTGCCGACCCGGCAGGAGCTGACCAGACTCGTCGCCGACATCGTCGACGAGTCGGCGGTGCGTGCCGACGCCGTCAGTGAGGGGCCTGAAGCCGAGGTTAGGAGGTTCGAGTTCGCATCCGGTGAGGCTCGGGCGCCTACGGCGGAGATGATGACCGGCGCGCTGCAGGCCCTCGCGGAAACGGACGCGATCCGCATGGCCGCAGGGACAGACCTGGCGGCGTTCCGGTCGGCGCTGCTGCAGCGTCCGGAACTCCTGCGCCCGGTGCTCTGCTGGCTGTGGCCCGCCGCCGTCACCTACCAGCTCGTGGCGACGGTCACGACGGATGAGTGCGGAACGTTCCGCGCCGGCATCTACGTGGGCTGCTCCAGCGACCAGCCCGATCTGTACTTCCGCGCCTACCGGCGCTTCGGGACCCTGCGCCTGCCTCTGTACGATCCGGCGCCCATCGCCTGCCACACGTGGTGGAACTACGCCTGCGGCAGCGAGGTCACGCTGTTCACGACGAGCCCGTTCGCGCCCACCTGTTCGACGTGTGTGCCGGTCATCGCCCCGGACCACTGGGTGCTGGCGATGGCGGTCGGGAACACGTCGCTGGCGGCCATCCACGGCACCGGCCCGGACATCAGCAGCGCGCCGCCGGGCCAGACTGGCGCGAACTCGGCATGGGGTGAAGGAGCGGCCTTCGGCGGCAGTTTGCGGCTGCGCTTCGAGTTCGACCACAGCCTCCGCAGCGACGTCGACGTTCGCTACTACCGCGTGCGCTGGCGCAAGGTAGGCAGCGGCAATCCCTGGCTCGACCTCGACGGCGCGGTGTGGCGGCACTACGCCCACTGGGTCGGGCCGACGTTGGCGATCGAGCCGTACAAGCTCGGCCCGCAACCGGTTGGCAGCACGCCGAACCTGTACGAGATACCGCCGGCGGTTGCACCCGTCGGGCAGTGGATCATCGCCGATGCCGTGGTCGACACGACCAGCGCGATCTTCCCGTCGGCGGCGCTGGCGCCTGCGGGTGGCGGCGAGGGGCTCTACGAGTTCGAGCTGACGCTCTTCAAGGCGGACGGCAGTCAGGTCGACGCGGCGTCGCTCGCTGCCCTCGGGATCAACTACCGCATTCCTAGGACGGTGGACCTGACCACGACCATCGACACGGCGGACGCATCCACGCTCGGGCTGGTCGCCGGGGGGCGGCTCGTCTATCGACTGCGTGTCGACAACAACGCCTGCGTGGCGGGCATCGACGCGCCGACACTGGGTGGCTCGGCCGCTGCCGACGACTGCGGTCTGCTTCGCTACGGTGCGGCCGGCGACGCCATGGAGCTGGGGTACCTCGCCGCGCAGCCCAACGGCTTCGCAAGTTACCAGTTCGACGTCCATCGCGGCGCCATTCACCTGGCCGCGGTGTCGCAGCCAAGCGGACCGGGGACATTGCCGGTCGGCAGCGCTCCTTGGACGCATGCCGTGGCGACCTCCGCCGGTCAGCTGCTCGGCACCTGCACCATCGCCGGCTTCGCAGAAACGCTCTACGTCTACGCGCACATCACCAACGGCTGGTCGCGGCAGCACCACTACGACGCTTCGAGGGTGCGCGCCTTCGCGCTGGCCCCGGTAGGCGCTTGACCTCCGCTCTGCGGGCGGGCGACTTGGCGCGTCACCCGCCCGCAGAGCAGCCCGAGTCGACCTGCGGGCAGAAACGCGCGGTGGAGTCGAGCGATGCGATTCGTCCCTCGGCTGATCTGCAGGGCGTGCCCCAACGCGTGCCGCGTGGATCCGCAGTCGTTCCTCCAGGCGCATCGGGGCCCGTGTTGGATTTCGAGTCGGGCGGCCGAAAACGCCGTGTTACCCGGCCCGCATTGGGTGTGGGGACCTTCGTGCGCATTGCCGGTGGAGGGACGCGAGGAGCAGACGCTGAAGGATGAGGGCACGTTCTCGCCCGGTCGGCGCGCGTCTGTTCCGCGCCAATCGCTGCCGCGAGAAGAATGCAGGGAACCTGGGGCCCAGCGCTTGGACTTCACTAGACGCCTGGGCGCGATGCGTGTCGGGGTCTGCGCGGTCACGCTGCGGTTTCAAGGAGCCTGGGAGCACGGTCCCGATTCGCGATTTCGACATCGTCTCGCCAGGTCAAGGGCCTGCGATGCGCTTGTCGACCATGGGTTTCTGATCACGAGGCCGCTCTGTTCGCAGGCGCGTTTGTGCGAGTCGCGTAGCGGAACGCCGGACCTGCAGCGGAACCACGGCCGATTCCAAGTTCCAAGGTCACGTTTGGCCAAGGTTGGAGAACGGTCAAGCGATGCGCGGACTGCAGCCGGACCTACCCGATTACGCCGCCGTGTCGTCGCTGCTGATCGGCGTTGACACTGCAGTGGCATAGTGCTGGAGCCACGTCGAGGAGGCATGGTACTCAGCGACCTCCCGGCAGCTTGCAAACCAGACGTCGCTCCCCTCCAACATGTGTTGGATCATCCTCCTCAAAGCAGCGAGCCGGGATGCCCGGCCCGAGATCCAAGGGTGCATGGTGAGCACGAAGACACGCCCTCCGATCCCGTGCATGGCGTCGAACTCGTCCATCCACAACCGCTCCACTTTGCGTGGCTCCGCCACAACGTTGCTCTCCTTCACCGAGCGGACGTGCTTGTACTGCACGGCATCATCGAGGAGCCACTCGACCGGGATCTCTGGTAGTAGCGCTTCGCCCGCTTCCAACGAGTACGGGTGGTCGTAACCCATTAGCGAACTGTCGTACCTGAGGCCCTTCTCGACGAGTAGGGCTGGCGTGCCCTGGTTGAGCTGGAACGAGGGCGAGCGGTAGCCTACAGGCCGTTGACCGATCAACCTCTCGAACACGGCGATGGACCGCTCGAGAATCGCGTCCTCCTCGCCAGGCGAGACCTGGTTGATTCGTTCGTGGACGTAGCCGTGCGCGGCCACCTCGTGCCCCGCTTCCACAATGCCCTCAAGCACGCCTGGGTGATGTTCGGCCGTCCAGCCGGGAACGAAGAACGTTCCGGGTACTCCGAGTTCTTCGAGTAGCGCCAGGATCCTCGGCAGACCGACCCTTGGTCCGAACCGGCGCTGCTCGAGTTCCCCGATGAACCGGCGAGCTTCCATCGGCTCGTTCCACAAGAACGGCGACTCCGCATCACAGTCAAAGGTGAGACATACGGTGGTTCGGCGGTCTCCGGGCCAGGCATAGGCGTCTTCCATGGTGAACCCCTCATTTCAGCGATTGGAACGCGGATTCAGCGCGTCCTTGATGCCGTCCCCAACGAGATTGAACGATACGACGGTGACGAGAATGGCGACGCCGGGAAGCAACGCAATGTGCGGCGCCACGACGAGGTAGGTGCGCCCGCTGCTAACCATGTTTCCCCAGGAAGCAGTGGGCGGCTGCGCTCCCAGGCCAAGGAAGCTGAGGGCCGAGTCCATGATGATGGCGCGCCCGATCGCGACCGTGCTGAACACAGTGAGGGACGCCGTAACATTCGGCAGCAGGTGGCGCATGACCACCCGCGGACTGCGAGCTCCAAGTGCATGGGCCGCCTCGACGTACTCGCGTGATCGGATCTCCAGAACGGCAGCCCGTATGACACGGGCGGCTGACGGCATCAACCAGATGGCGATCGCAACCGCTGCGTTCCCCGTGCCGGGTCCCAACGCGGTGACGATGGCTATGGCGATGAGCAGGTAGGGAAAGGCAAGAAAGATGTCCATCGTTCGCATGACGACGGTGTCGAGCCAACCTCCCGCATAGCCGGCGACCAGGCCCAGGAACGTACCCACAACCACGGCACCGGCAACGGCGAGGGCGCCCATGACCAGTGCCAGACGCGCCCCATAGACGATCCGGGCGAGCAGGTCGCGTCCGAACTGATCCGTTCCCAACAGATGCGCAGCGCTCGGCGGCTGCAAGGCGGCGGCAAGGTCCTGGTGGTTCGGGTTGTCGAGTGGCAGCCAAGGGGCAAACACGGACGCCAACACCGTCACGACAAGGATGACGGCGCATACCACCGCGAGGCGGTTTCTGAAGAACGCTCGTAGCGATCTCATGGTGTCCGTTCAGCGGTACTGCACCCGGGGGTTGACGATCGCGTAGGCGATGTCGACCGCCAGGTTGACTAGGACGAAGACGGTCGCGAGCACCAGAACGATTCCCTGAATCAGCAGAAGGTCTCGGTAGCCAATCGCGTTCACCAGAAGCCTTCCAACACCTGGCCAGGCGAAGACTGTTTCCGTGAGGACGGACCCACTCAGAAGCTGACCCATCTGGATGCCCATCATGGTGATTGCGGGGAGGATTGCGTTGCGCAGACCGTGCTTGAACAGCACGGCCCACGGTCGGACGCCCTTGGCGCGTGCCGTGCGGACGTAGTCTTCCTGCATGGCCTCGATCATGCCGTCCCGGACGAAGCGTGCCACGATCCCAAGCGAGGGAGAGGCCAGCGTTATCGCGGGGAGCACCAGATGGCGGATGCCCCCCGTTCCGCCCGTGGGGAACAGGTGTAGCAGATTGGCGAAGAGGTAGATGAGTAGGATACCCAACCAGAACACGGGAACTGAAAGGCCGATGACGCTCAACGTCGTTAGGACCCCGTCCAGGAGCGTGTTCGGGCGCGATG
>CAYOXR010000189.1:0-4137 GCA_964407955.1 uncultured bacterium
GTTCCACGACGCGGCTGCGAGGCCAGCGCTCGTCCGGCACCTAGGGGGGCATGATGGCACGAACGCGAGCTGTGCAGCGCACACGGCGTGGCGGCAGCGCGTCGCACCCTGCCGCCTACCGCTGGCTGCTCGCCGCCTTCATCCTGACGGTTGGCGCCCTGGGACTCACCTTCGGCGCCCGCGCGCAGGAGGCAGGCGGGGGCGCACAGGTAGCCGGCCAGGACACGCCTCTCCGCGACCCGCAACGAGGCTTCGGGGTGACGGTCCCGGCGGGATGGTCGCATCAGCAGCAGGGCGAGGCGCTGGCGCTCTCCGGCCCGGATGGCCAGCTCCATGCCTGGCTCGTGAGCGTGCCGGCCGACGAGGTGACCGTCGGCATCGCCGCAGCCTGGCACGTGGTGGTGCCCGACTTCGCGATGGACATCGCCAACGAGGTCCACCCGCCGGTCTCGGGCGGCATCGAACAGGCCGCGCAGGTCACCTACAAGTCTCCCCCGGACCGCGTCGTGTTCGCCGTAGGCTACCTCTACCGAGGTCGCGTCTTCGCAGTGCTGATGAACGGCGCCCTGAACGCGCTGGCGCGGCGTCAGGCGCAGGTATCCGTGCTGGTCTCCAGCTTCGACGTCCTGGGCCGCGTCAAGACCGACCTCGCGGCGGAGCCGGCGCGCGCACTGGGACCCGCCGCGGCGGACGACCTGGACGCGTTCATTCCCGAGGCGATGACCGAGGCGGACGTTCCCGGCGCCGTGGTCGCCGTGGCGCAAGACGGTCGCGTGGCCTATGCACGCGCCTTCGGCGTGAAGGACGCCGGCGGGTCGGAAGCGATGACGCTCGACACCCAGCTCATGATCGGCTCGAGCGCCAAATCGCTCACCACGCTGATGATGGCCACGCTCGTCGACGACCGGCGGATGGCCTGGGACACGCCGGTGGTCGACATCCTGCCGAGCTTCCGCGTGGCCGACCCGGCGCTGAGCCGCACCATCACCATGCAGAACCTGGTGTGCGCCTGCTCGGGCGTCCCGCGGCGCGACTACGAGTTCATCCTCAACGCCCGCACCCTCGGCGCCGAAGGCGTGGTCCGGTCGCTGGCGAGCTTCCAGTTCTTCACCGGTTTCGGCGAGACCTTCCAGTACTCCAACCAGATGGTCGCCAGCGCCGGCTACATCGCCGGCGTCGCGGCCGGCGGCGACCCGGACGCCATGCTGCCGGGCTACGCCGCCGCGTTGCAGGCGCGCGTGCTCAGTCCCATCGGGATGCTGCACACCACGCTCTCCTTCAGGCAGGTGGAGGCCCGCGGCGACTACGCCACGCCGTACGGCCAGAGCCTGTCCGGCGCGCGCGTGCCCATCCCGCTCTCCGACGAAGCGCTGCTCGAGCCGGTCGCACCCGCCGGGGTGCTGTGGTCGACGGCGCCAGACATGGCCCGCTACCTGCTGACCCTGCTGGCGGGAGGCGTGGCGCCCAACGGCCGCCGGGTCGTCTCGACCGCCAACCTGGACCACCTGTGGACGCCGCAGGTCAAGATCTCAGCCAACACCAGCTACGGGCTGGGCTGGATGATCACCGACTACAAGGGGCTGCGCAAGATCGAGCACGCCGGCAACACGTTCGGCTTCACCTCCGGGCTGGCGCTCCTCCCCGACAAGGGGCTGGGCGCGGTCGTACTCACCAACGCCCGCGCCAGTAACCTCTTCAACGAGGCGGTGATCCGCCGCGTGATCGATCTGGCGTTCGGCCAGGACACCGTGGCCGGTGAGGCCGACTTCCGCTACGGCCTGAAGGTCACCGCCGACGCCCGGGCCAAGGCGGCAGCGCACGAGTCCAGCCACGTCGACCGGGCCGCCGTCGAGGATCATCTCGGCAGCTACCACAACGAGGCGCTGGGCGACCTCAGCTTGAGCTTCGAAGGCACGCGCTTCATCGCCGACGTCGGCGAGATCCGCACCGCGCTGTGGACGTTCACGGCCGATGACGGCGCCGTCCACTACCTCGCCGCCGATCCGCCGCTGGCCGGCTTCGACCTGAAGCTCACCCGCGACGCCGACGGGGCACCCACCGTCACGCTCTCCAGCCCGCCCGATGCGTACGTCTTCGCACGGGTCACGCCTGTGAGGTGGTGAGCTTCGCGCCACCGCGGCGCCGAGCGGTCCGCGTCCAACGTTGCGCTCGGCGTCTAGGTGCGCCTGGCAGGCTCCGCGCGGCCGCTGCAGCGCACACGCCTGTTGCGCCACACACGGCGCATGCCGGCAACGCGCTTGACGCCCGCGCCCCGGGCCCCCGATACTACAGGCCCGAGGCCAACGCCTGAAGCTTCGATTCGAAGCGCCATCGGAGACCCTTGCGCTCCGCGCCGAGACGGAGAGTTCCCGTGACGCACGCCACACGAGCGCCGTTCACCGTCGCCAGCGTGCAGGCCACGCCCGTCTTCCTCGACCTGCAGGCCTCGCTGGACAAGGCCTGCGAGCTGATCCTCGAGGCGGGAGCGGGCGGCGCACGCCTCGCCGTCTTCCCCGAATGCTTCCTGCCCGGCTACCCGTTGTGGTCGTGGTTCGTCCCTCCGCACGCGAGCCGCGAGCTGCGGCCGCTGTATGCGGAGTTGCTCGACAACGCGGTGCGCGTGCCCGGGCCGGAGATCGCACGCCTGGCCGACACCGCACGGACCGCAGGCGTGCACGTCTTGATGGGGCTCAACGAGCTCAACGTCGAAGCCAGCGGCACCAGCCTCTACAACAGCACGGTGGTTCTCGGTGCCGACGGGCGACTCCGGGGCCATCACAGGAAGCTGGTGCCCACCGTCGCCGAGCGCATGGTTCATGCCGCCGGAGACGGCAGCACGCTGGAGGTCGTCGACCTCGACGACATGCGCCTGGGAGCATTGATCTGCTGGGAGAACTACATGCCCCTGGCGCGCTTCGCCATGTACGCCTGGGGCGCCGAGATCCTGGCGATGCCTACCTGGGATCGCGGGGAACCGTGGACCAGCACGCTGCGTCACATCGCCAAGGAGGGCCGGGTGGTGGCGATCAGCGCCTGCATCCCGCTGCGCCGGGAGGACGTCCCCGACCGCCTGGCCTTCAAGGCCGCGCACCTGCCCGACATCGAGTGGCTCAACCCGGGCGGCAGTGCCATCGTCGATCCCGACGGCAAGTTCCTGGCAGGTCCGTCGTTCGAAGCCGAGGCCATCCTCTACGCAGAGGTCGACCCCTCGCTGTGGCGGGGGTCGCGCTACCAGCTCGACGTTGCGGGACACTATGGCCGGCCCGACATCTTCGACCTGCGAATCGATCGTCGAGCGCACGCCATGGTGCGCTCGCAACAGACACCCGTGAACGCTCCGGCGCGCGAACCGGACGTGGCGCCGCCGCCCGCGCCGGACCCCGAGCACGAGCCGGAGCGCACCGGCTGATCGGCACACGCCTGGGCGCCGAGGGATGCGCCGAGACGGCATCGGCGCGGCTGCAATCGGAATCCTCACAAGCCCGAAGCCGGCGCGGTGCTACCCTTCAGGTCCACCTCCTGCAAAGTCGCATTCACCGCGCTGCGTTGGCCTCGAATCCGGAACGTCGACCGGTCCGACGCGTTGGGGTGTGAGTGGATGGTCAAAGCCGACACCTAAGCCAACGACAACGACGCCGAACCAGAGTGGGGCGCCCCGTTCAGCGGGACGCCTGTGGGAGGTCATCGCAACATGGCCCTAACCGACCATTGCGACGTCTTCGGCTCGGCCCACGAAGACGGCATCAATCTCATCGCGACGCACGTGATGCGGCAGCGTCCATCGCTCTTCAACTACGGCACACAGCTCTTCGCCAGCAACCACGGACTCTTATGCAAGCCAATCCATCCCCACCCGGAGGTGGTCCGTCGGGGCAATCCGCTGATCACGATCGAGGACCCCCTGCCCATCCTCGGCACCGATGGGCTCCTGGGTCTGGACTTCTGCTTCCAGCTCACCAGGCTCGAGCTCGACGTCCATCCGGGTAACCGATTCTCGTTGCCGCCCCAGCTCGGCACGCTCCCCGCCCAGCAGATGGCGCTTCGCACCGAGGTGTGCGGGGCGGTCGGCTGCCCGGATCGGGAGCTCAGCGAGCGCTATGGGGACATCATCGCGGCGATCGCCCGCTACGAGTCCCA
>CAYOXR010000190.1:0-5308 GCA_964407955.1 uncultured bacterium
TACACCGTCGGCATCATCCAGACCATCCCCAGCCTGGCGCTCTTCGGCGTCCTGCTGGTGCCGATGGCACGGCTGGGCGACGCGCACTTCCTGCCCGTGGCGGCGTTCTTCGGGGTGTCTGTCGCGGCCGCGCTCATCGTCGGCGCGCTCTATCGCTTCATCGGCTCACGCCTGTCCGGCCGCCTGCAGACGGCCGCGCTCATCGTCACGGCGCTGGTCGCCGCGGTGCCGCTGGTGCTGTTCACCGGCGTCTTCGTCAGCTTCGTGTACCGCGCGGCCCGCATCGGCTTCGGTGGGGGCGGCGGCTTCGGCGGGATCGACAACACCATCCTGGCGCTGTTGCTGGTGGGCGTGGTGCTGTGGGGGGCGCGGCGCTGGCTGTTCCGGCGCGAGGGCGCGTTCAACACCCTGCTACGCGTCGCCTATCTGCTTGCCTACGCCGGGGCGTTCGCCGTGTTCTTGCTCATGATGGTGCGGGCCGCCGCCACCGATCAGTTCCTGGGCAGCGTGCCGAGCCTGGCCGCGCTCACCATCCGCAACCTGGGCGTGTCCGGCATCGGCGTGGCGCCGGCGCTGGTGGCGTTGACGCTGTACTCGCTGCTGCCGCTGGTCCGCAACACCTACGCCGGCCTGAAGAACGTCGACAACGCCATCATCGACTCCGGTCGCGGCATGGGCATGACGGCCGCTCAGATCTTCTTCCAGATCGAGTTCCCGCTCGCCTTCCCGGTGATCATGGCGGGCGTCCGCAACGCCGGCGTGGCGCTGGTGGGCATCGGCACCGTGGCCACGGTCATCGGCGCGGGAGGGCTCGGCGACTTCGTGATCCAAGGCATCGTCAACACCTCGGTCGACCAGATCCTCCTCGGCGCCATCCCCGCGATCGCCCTGGCGATGGTCCTCGACGCCGTGCTCAGGTTCGTCGAGGGCATGCTCACCTCCCCCGGCATCCGCCATGTCCAGAACAACTAGGAGGCGCCCGTGATCGAGTTCCAGAACGTCGTCAAGCAGTTCCCGGACGGCTTCCGGGCCGTGAGCGGGCTGTCCCTGACCGTCCACGACGGGGAGATCACCGTGCTCATCGGGCCCTCGGGCTGCGGCAAGACGACCTCGATGCGCATGGTCAACCGGCTGCTGTCGATCACGGAGGGCAAGATCATCGTCGATGGCCGCGACAACCGCGACTTCCCCGCCGAGGAACTGCGGCGCAAGATCGGCTACGCCATCCAGCAGATCGGCCTGTTCCCGCACATGACGGTTCTGCAGAACATCGCCGTGGTGCCGCGCTTGCTGGGCTGGGAGGAGGACCGCATCTCCCGGCGTGTCGACGAGCTGCTCGAGCTGGTGGGGCTCGAACCCGACGTGAACCGCGACAAGTACCCGCGGCAGCTCTCGGGCGGCCAGCAGCAACGTGTCGGCGTGGCGCGGGCGCTGGGTGCGGACCCGCCCATCATGCTGATGGACGAGCCGTTCGGCGCAATCGACCCGATCACGCGCGAGGTCCTGCAGGACGAGTTCCTGGAGATCCAGAAGCGCATCAGCAAGACCATCATCTTCGTCACCCACGACATCGACGAGGCGATCAAGATGGGCGACCGCATCGCCATCATGCGCGAGGGGGCGCTGGTACAGTACGACACCCCGGACACGTTGCTGGCCCGGCCCAGGAACCGCTTCGTGCGCGACTTCGTGGGCGCCGACCGCCAGCTCAAGCGCCTGGGTCTGATGCGGGTGGGCGAGCTCATGGCCAAGGAGACGCCCGTCGTGAGCCTCCGTGAGACCGCCGACGACGCCCGCCGCGCCATCGAAGGCGCCGGCGTCAAGAGCGCCTTCGTGGTCGACGAGGAGGGCGTGCTCAAGGGCTGGGTCGACCGCGAGAGCCTGCGCGAGAACCCCGACTCGCTGCTGGACGCCATGAACGAGGGCGACTTCCGCGAGATCGGCGTGCGGCAGAGCGCGACGGCCCGTGAGGCGCTGTCCGCCATGGTCGCGCGCGGCTTCCGCATCACCCCCGTCGTCAACGAGCACGGCGTGCTGGTGGGGAGCATCACGCTGCGGGCGCTGCAGGAGCTGGCCGAGCAGGGCTGGGCCGAGGGGGAGAGCGCGTGAGTAGCGTCCGCCGCTTCTTCACGCCGGCGGCTCTGGTGTGGCTGGCGTTCGCGGTGCTGCTGTTCCTGGCGATGAATGTGAGGGAGACCATCCACGACCCGCAGCTCAGGGCGTCGGGCGTGAAGGAAGCCACCATCGTGCCCGACCTGTGGCTGCCGGTGTTCCACCTGTCCCCCTCGACGGTGCTCAAGATCCAGGGCTCGGACGACCTGCGCGTGCTGACCTTCGGCATTTTGCCGGCCGTCGTCAGCGACAGCCCCAACCCTGCCGCCACGACCGGCGCGGCCGGCGAGCCGGCCCGCGTCAGCCTGGGCTGGTTCGCGCTGTTCATGGTGCTGGTCGAGGGGCTGCTGGGTCTGTTCTACTCGTCGCGCGAGGAGAAGCTGGTACGGCCGCTGGTGCGTGCCGCCGGCATCTTCCTGGTGATCTGGTCGTTCTACGGCCACGAGCCGTTCTGGGACTGGATGCTCCACGGCATCTTCCCCACCAGCCCGGACCTGCTCTACAACTCCAACACCGTCATCAGCCTGGCCGGCCAGCACCTGACGCTGGTGCTCGTATCGTCGATCATCACCGTGGCGATCGGCCTGGCGCTGGGCATCATGGTCACGCGCGCGGAGTTCCGCGAGTTCCTGCCGCTGGTGTCGGACGTGGTCAACTCCGGCCAGACGGTGCCCACACTGGCGATCGTGGCGATCATGGCGCCGATCATCGGCTTCGGCTTCTGGCCGGCGATCGTGGCGCTCATCCTGTACGGGCTGCTGCCGGTGGTGCGCAACACTATCGTCGGCCTGGAGGGGGTCGATCCCGCCATGATCGACGCCGCCAGGGGCATGGGCATGACGGCCGGCCAGATCCTGTGGCAGATCGAGGTGCCCAACGCCAGCCGCATCATCCTGGCGGGCGTACGGACCAGCGTGGTGATCAACGTGGGCACCGCGGCGCTGGGCGCGTACGTCGGCTCCGGCGGCTTCGGCAACCCGATCGCGTCGGGCCTCAACCAGGCCATCCAGCCCTGGGTGCTGCTGGGCGCGTTGTCGGCGGCGGTGCTGGCGATCCTGCTGGACTACATCCTCGGGCGCGTGGAGTACGTGATGACGCCCAAGGGCCTGATCATCGAGCGCTAGCGGCCGGGCGGCGGCTCTCGCGAAGGGCGCCGGGCCCGCGTCCGACGGCCACGCCGCGGTGGCGCCGTGCACGCCCGGAACGCCGTCGATGGCGTAAGATGAGTGTGACCGAAGCAGGCTGGTCCGCTTCGGGTCGCCGACGCGCGAGCTGGTGCGGCGCCCTCCCGGGAGGGAGTGGGCCGCTTCGCTGTGTGTGGTGGATGGGGGAAGGTGACAGGCGAGCCACGATGGCCGGCGCGGTCGGACACCACTCGGGATCGTCTTCGCTGCGGGGGCGCCCGACCACGACGCTGGCATCAACAGGCACGGAGGTTCACGGTGGCTAGAGTACGCGTCACACAGGAGGGATACGACCGGCTCCAGGTAACGCTCGAGCAGGAGCGCGAGCGCCTGGAGGAGGCCACGCGCATCCTCCGCGAGCTCACGGGCTCATCGGACGACTATGACGACTCGGGGCTCGAGGAGGCCAAGCGCGAGAAGGGCCGCATCGAGGAGCGCATCGACAACCTCGAAGATCAGCTCGGCCGCGCCGAGATCATCGAGGCGCACGAAATGGACCGGGTCGACCTGGGGGCCGTGGTGACACTGCAGGACAGCGGCTCCAAGGAGGCCTTCGAGATCCAGGTGGTCTCGCCGGTCGAGGCCGGCGTGCTGGAAGGCGACATCCCCAAGGTCTCCGACGAGTCGCCGCTGGGCAAGGCCGTGCTGGGCCGCAAGCCTGGGGAGACGTTCAAGGTAACCATCAACGAGAAGACGACCGAGTACACGCTGATGTCGATCAGCTGACGGCAGGGTGGACGGTGCCGGCGTGAGCCTGGCGGACGGAGCGATCGAGGACGGCGGCCGCCACGCCGACGTGGCGGAGCTCTACGCGCTGGTGCGGCGCACCCGCGAGGTGGTGTTCGGCTACACCGCGGAGCTGCCGGTGAAGGTGCTGCGAAGGACGCACCCCGCGTTCCGCGACAGCATGCTGGGGTTGCTGGCGCACGTCGCCGAGTGCTACCTCCACTGGATCGCGGGCGTGGGCCTGGGGGGCGAGGCGCTGACGCTGCCGCGGCCGGTCCGCGAGCTCGACGACGTGCGCGCGCTGTTCCGGCGCGTCGACGACGTGGTGGAGGAGGCGCTGACCGGGCCGGGCGGCCTCGACCGCATGGTGGTCTTCGAGGACCGGCCGCTGTCGCTGCGCTGGCTGGTGCTGCACCCCATCACGCACGAGTTCCACCACAAGGGCCAGCTCGCCAGCCTGGGCCGCATCCTCGGCCATCCCGTGCCCGAAGGCACCGACCTCGACCTGGTGCCGCCCGACTGAGCGGCTGGCCGTCCGGCGCGCCCGCGCTGGCGGCGCGGCGCGCGAGCGCGCGCCCGACCCCGTACAATCAGGCGTCATGTCCCAGAAGTCGCTCCAGGAGCAACGCCAGCAACGTCTCCGCAACCTGCAGAGCCTCGAGGAGCGGGGCTTCGAGCCGCACCCGTACCGTTACCGCGCCAGCCACGCCGCGGCGGAGCTGCGCCGGGAGCACGAGGGAGCGGCGGCGGGCGAGAGCTTCCCGGACGAGGCGGTGACGCTCGCCGGCCGCGTCATGACCTTGCGCAACATGGGCAAGGTGGCGTTCGCGACGCTGCAGGACGCGACGGGGTCACTCCAGGCCTACTTCCAGCGGGACGTGCTGGAAGCCTACGGCGCGGTCAAGAAGATCGATCTGGGCGACTGGCTGGAGGTGACAGGCCCGCTGTTCGTCACCAAGACCGGCGAGCTCACCCTCGAGGTGCGCGCTTTCCGGCCCCTGGTCAAGAGCCTGCGGCCGCTGCCCGACAAGTACCACGGCCTGACCGACAAGGAGGCGCGCTACCGCCAGCGCTACCTCGACCTCATGGTCAACCCCGAGGTTCGGCGCGCGTTCGTGCTGCGCAGCCGCGCCATCGCGTACATGCGGCGCTACCTGGACGCTCTGGGCTTCCTCGAGGTGGAGACGCCGGTGCTGCAGGCGGTGCCCGGCGGTGCCGAGGCGCGGCCGTTCGTGACGCACCACAACGCCTTGGACTACGACTTCCACCTGCGCATCTCGCTCGAG
>CAYOXR010000191.1:0-2061 GCA_964407955.1 uncultured bacterium
TCGTAGAACGCGTTCTCGCCGTCCTTGAAGACCGAGAGATGGGTGTGCATGCCGGAGCCGTTGATGCCGCCGACCGGCTTCGGCATGAAGGTGGCGTGCAGCCCGTGGTTGAGCGCGATGCGCTTGACCACCGTTCGGAACGTCGCGATGGAGTCGGCGGTCCGCAGCGCCTCGTCGTACTTGAAGTCGATCTCGTGCTGGCCGGGAGCCACCTCGTGGTGGGCGGCCTCGATCTCGAAGCCCATCTCCACGAGCGCGTTGACCATGTCGCGCCGCGCCTCCTCGCCCAGGTCCACGGGCGCGAGGTCGAAGTAGCCGGCCCGATCGTGCGTGACCGTCGTCGGCGTGCCCTCGCTGTCGCGCAGGAAGAGGAAGAACTCGGGTTCCGGACCGACGTACATGTCATCGAAGCCGAGGGCCTTGAGGCGCTCGATCTGTCGCCGAAGGATGGTGCGCGGATCGCCGTCGAAGGGTGAGCCGTCGGGGAGCTTGATGTCGCAGATGAGGCGCGCGATACGACCCTGGGTCGTGCCCTCGATGATGTCGGGGAAGATCAGGAAGGTGTCGAAATCGGGCTCGAGGAGCATGTCGGACTCCTCGATGCGCGTGAAGCCCTGCACGGACGAGCCGTCGAACATGATCCCGCCCTCGAGCGCCTTGTCGAACTGCGAAGCGGGTACCTCGACGTTCTTGTTCTGGCCCAGGATGTCCGTGAACTGCAGGCGCAGGAAGCGCACGTGCTGGTCCTTGAGACGGTCCTGGATGTCGCTCTTGGTGATGGCCACACGCTTCCTCCTCGATGGAAATCGGCTGCCGGAGACGTGGCCCGGGCGACGGCCGGCCCCGTCCCCTCGCGAGACCCTACCATGCTGCTCCCGCCCGGCCATCTGCCGTCAGGCCCCCGGCGCACCGCGACGCCGCAGCCGGCGGCGGTCCAGCACAGCGCCCGCCCGGCCAGGGGCCGGACGGGCGCTCGGCAGACGACGGTCAGCTGTCGTAGTAGAGGTGGAACTCGTAGGGGTGAGGACGAAGACGCAGCTCTTCGAGCTCGTTCTCGGTCTTGTAGTCGATCCAGGTGCTGATGAGGTCGTCGGTGAACACGCCTCCGCGCGTGAGGAAGGCGTGGTCCCGCTCCAGCGCGGCCAGCGCCTCGGCCAGCGAGCCGGGCGTGGAGGGGATGTGCGAGAGCTCCTCGCGGCTCATCTCGTAGATGTTGCGGTCGAGCGGCGTGCCGGGGTCCGTCTTCTGCTCGATGCCGTCCAGCATGGCCATCAGCATCGCCGAGAACATCAGGTAGCCGTTGGCGCTCGGGTCGGGGCAGCGGAACTCCAGGCGCTTCGCCTTGGGACTCGGCGAGTACATGGGGATGCGGATGGCCGCCGAGCGGTTGCGCTTTGACATGGCGAGGTTGACCGGAGCCTCGTAACCGGGCACGAGCCGGTGGTAGGAGTTGGTGGTGGGTGCGGCGAAGGCCAGGACCGACGGGGCATGCTTGAGCAGCCCGCCGATGGCGTTCAACGCGAGGTCGCTCAGGCCGGCGTAGCCCTTGCCCGGGAAGAGCGGCTTGCCGCCCTTCCAGAGCGACATGTGCGTATGCATGCCGGAACCGTTGTCCTGGAAGACGGGCTTGGGCATGAACGTGACGGTCTTGCCGTACCCCCTCGCCACGTTCTTGATGATGTACTTGTACCACTGGAACTGATCGGCCATCGTCAGCATCTCGGCGAAGCGCATGTCGATCTCGGACTGCCCGCCGGTCCCCACCTCGTGGTGGTGCGCCTCGACCACGATCCCCATGGACTGCATCAGCAGGACCATCTCGCTCCTGAGGTCGTGGTACGTGTCGGTCGGGCTGACGGGGAAGTACCCGCCCTTGAAACTCGGCTTGTATCCGAGGTTCGGCTCTTCGAACCGCGCGGTGTTCCAGGCGCCCTCGACGGAGTCGATCTCGTAGTAGGCACGATGCTGGTTCTGCTCGTAGCGCACCTCGTCGAAGACGAAGAACTCCGGCTCCGGCCCCACGAAGGCGGTGTCCGCGATGCCCGTGTCGCGCATGTACTG
>CAYOXR010000192.1:0-4398 GCA_964407955.1 uncultured bacterium
CGGCCACGCCTGCCAACCGCTGCAATGGCCGCAACCGTGAAGGAGGGAAGCGATGCCGATCCCGATGCCGGTGTTCAGCGAGCTCGTCATGCGCAACATCGACCCATGGAACCAGGCGGCGTGTAGGCACCTGGCCGACGAAGGACGCCGGGGCAGACACGACGCGCGCCGCGCCGGTCCACCGTTCGTATCCGAGACGTTGCTGCGCCACCGCGCACTCCAACAGGAAGCCGCCGCCATGCACCTGATCCAGTCGGCACGCCGCGAAAGGCAGAACGTGCCGCCCGAGCGCGCCAAGCGCCGCCGCTCACGCATCGTCCACCTGTTGCGACGCGCCTGGCGCCTGGTAGGTGGGCTGCGGACCGCCTAGGCCGGCGGCACGGCCACGGTGAGTCACTGCCAAGTGAGCGGGGCCGGGCCGCGCGCGGCGCCGCAGAGGCAGGGCGCTCGGCCGGCTCGACGGCGCCTCGCCCTTGGGATTTGACACCGCTGCCGCCGCCCCCGCACCATGGGCCTAACGTCGAGGTCAAGCAGAGTTCGTTTCCACGGCCCGCGAAACGCGGGCTACTACCGATGGATTGGGGTGCACCGTGCAAACCGCCTCGAGAGCCGGCCACGCGAGCGCGGTGGCGTCGACGCTCCCCATCTTGGCGGTGTTCATCGGGGTGATCCCCGTCATCCTGACGTCGGCCGCCCAGCTCGGGCTGGCGCCGCCACAGGTGACGGCGTGGATCATCGCCATCACCGCGGTGCCCGGTGTCATCACCCTGGTGCTCGCGCTTCGCTATCGGCAGCCGCTGCTGCTCACCGGCAACCTCTCCGCCTTGGTGCTCTTCGCCTCGCTAGCTGGATCGGTCGGGTATGCCGAACTCGTCGCGGCCTCAGCACTGGCAGGAATCGCCTACGCCCTGGCGTCGCTGTTCGGACTGCCGCGCCGGCTCGCCGACGTCATCCCGATGCCGGTAGTAGCGGGGATCCTCGCGGGGATCAGCCTGCCGTTCGTAATCGGCTTGTTCGACGCACTCGGGCAGGCGCCCATCATCATCTCCGTCACCATCGCCGGGTACGCGCTCGCAAGCGGGTTGGGACTTGCGGGTGGCATCGCGTTGGTTCCAGCCTTCGGTGCGGGACTCGGCGTGGCTGCCATCCGGGGGGATGTCGCCGCTCCGCAACTGCATGCGCTCTTGCAGGTTCCGGCGGCCACGCTCCCGCATCCGTCGCTGGCGGGCGTCGTCACGGTGATGCCCATGGTGATGGTGTTCATCGCTCTCGGCAACGTGCCGGCCGCGGTCTACCTGCGTGGGCAGGGCTTTCGGCCCCCCGAGTGCATGGTGGGCCTTGCGACGGGTCTTGGGACTACGCTCACGTCCTTCCTCGGACCCACGGCCGTGTGCATGCCGTTCCTCTTCACGCCGTTCACCGCTTCCGAGCAAGCAGGGCCGAAGGACAAGCGCTACCGAACGGCGGTCATCTCGGCCGTCTACCTACTCGTGATCGGTCTGCTGGCAGGAGCGGCGGTCGCCCTCGTGACGGTGGTCCCGCCCCCACTGCTGGCGAGCCTGGCAGGGCTCGCCCTCCTGGGAACGCTCGTCGGCGCCGTCCGCGATGTCGCCGGCGGGCCCCTGCGCCTGGCGCCCGTGGTGGCGTTCGCGATCGCCTCGTCACGGCTGTCGCTTCTCGGGCTCAATCACCTGTTCTGGGCAGTCGCCCTGGGAACGGCGTGTGCACATCTACTGGAGCGGCGCGCGCTTACGTCGCACGTAGACTCGCAGGAGCCTGCCTGAGTCCGCGGGCACGGACGACACGCTGAGTCGCGCGACCCGCACAGCAGCCTTCACCCGTCCCACAACGATTTCGAGGTCGGACCCCGGTCCGCTCGATTGGCCGTGGCTCGAGTTGCCCCCGCTGGAGGCACGCACGAAGCGAGGGAAGCGAGGGAAGCGAGAAACCCCAACGCCGCATCGTTCGCTGTCGTTGGAGTGGCCCAGGGCCTCGGAGCGAGCAACGATCGTCGGGCACCGCCCGCCCTTCCCGGCCCACGCCAGAATGCCTCGCGACTGGAATCCACAATGCCGGGGAGGCGATCATGCGGGAGCTGACGGCAGATCTGTGCCTGTCCCTGGACGGCTGCCCCGGAGCCAGGGGCAACGGCCCCTACTTCGGCCACGGCGGGCCCGAGCTCGACGCCTGAGTCCTTCACAACTTCCACACGGGCTACGAGATCCTCATGCGCCGCGTCACCTACGAAGTCCTGGCCGCACACAGCTCGGGCGAGAACGAGGTGTCACGCCTCACGATGGCTGCCCCCAAGGCCGTCATCTCCAACACTCTCCAAGGGCCCCCGGCTTGGGCAGACACCGGTCTGCCGAGGGGTGACGCCGAGACGGCCATCGCCGCGATAAAACGCGAAGCCGGGGCGCCCATCCGTACCATCGGCAGCCTCGGCCTCGTGCGACGCCTCCTGAAGCACAACCTCGTCGACCGGCTGCGCCTCCTCGTCTTCCCTCTCATCCTCGGCGATGCCGGCAGCCAACTCACGAGCCTGGCCATCAACCAGAAGCTTCTCGATCACGGCATCAACGCTGCCATCGGTCGGGTCGCAACGGCCTGCGACAACGCCTTGATGGGGAGCACCACCGACCCGTACAAGAGCGAGCTGATTCACGCCGCCCTCGGGAGCTAGGTCTCCCGGCAGGAGGTGGAGACGGCCAGCGCGTGGGTGCGATGGTTCAACCAGCGGAGGCTGCGCTCCACCTGGCCTTCGATGATCGCGCGCGCTTCGAGGCGGCACACACTCGAAACCTGACCCTGCCGAGGCAGACCGCGTGAGAGAAGAGCCTCTACAAGACCCAGTACGGTTCATTACGAGGTGGTGGATGCGCCTGCATGTCGCCGTCCGGGAGAGGCCGCGCTGTGCTGTGGTGCCTCTTGGGGTCGCCCTCTGCGGCTTCACTCTGGGTGTGCTGCGCGCAGCTTGGCGATCGCCTGCTGGAGTGCTTGTAGGTCGTCCTGCGACAGGTGACGGCCGAAGTGCCTGTTGAGGTCGCGGTGGTAGCCGGTGGCGAGCCGGTGGTGGGTCTCTCGGCCTCGTTCCGTTAGCACGGCGTAGGCGCCGCGGCGATCGTTCTCATCGCGGCCGCGCCGCACTAGCTCCCGCGCCTCCAGGTGGTCGACGAGCCGTGTCAGGCCGCCACGGGTCAGGATCACGTCGTCCGCCAGCTGCTGCATGCGGAGGCGCCCGCCCGGGGCGGCGGCGAGCCGGCTGAGCACTTGGTACCAGCTCAGCACGTACCCCTCGGCCTTCATGCCGTCCTCGAGGGTCCGGGTCAGCCGTTGCACCGTCTGGAGCAACTCTTCCCATACCGCGTCGGGTTGGGCGCCGGCAGGGTGCGGCGCGCTACTGGTGGGGCCACGTCCGGCGTCACCCTGCGGGCCTCTCGGTGGTCGCGTCTTCATCGTAGGAACAGCTATACCGCAAATTGCTTGCTCGCGCAACCTTTTACCGGTCACCAGTTGACTAGTTAACAGTTTTCTGCTATACTTCTTCTTGCACCTCGTCTCGTCTACAGCCCGACAACAGCCCTGTGCATTGCTCAAACCCGGTGTACCTCGCCGGCGAAGGTCGCGCCTGTCGCGCCCCGGTCGATTCCGCCGAGTGCCGCGTAACGCGCGAAGGGAGTATTACGCCATGACCTACCTGAACGTCAGACACAACGTGAAGGACTTCGGTACCTGGAAGACCGCCTTCGAGGGTGACGCCGGCCGGCGCCGCGCCGGAGGCTCCAAGAGCGTTCAGCTCTTCCACGACTCCGAGCACCCCGATTCCGTGTCCGTGCTGATGGAGTTCGAGACCGCCGACAAGGCACGGAAGTTCGCCAATGACCCGGCCCTCAAGGAGATCATGGAACGGGCCGGCGTGCTCGGCAATCCCGAGATCACCTACCTCGATCTCGTGCAACGCCTGGACAACTGAGCCTCCCGGCTCGGAAGCCGACAACATCCCGGGGACGGCCGTTGTGGCCGTCCCCGCGTTCATGGCTCGACGTGCCAACGCCTTCTTCAAGTCGAAGCGCGCCAACGACACGGTCGGGATGCTCAGCGGCGTCCTGACGCTCGCGCCGTACAACTTCTGGCGCAAGACGCACGCCATCCACCACGCGCACCACGCCGAGCTCGAGGCGCGCGGCGTCGGCGACGTGTGGACCATGACCGTCGACGAGTACGCGACCGCGCCGTGGTGGAAGCGCGTCGGCTACCGCGTCTTCCGGCATCCCCTGTTCCTGTTCGGCATCGCGCCGGGCGTCAACTTCCTCATCGTGCAACGCCTCCCGCTGGGAGCCAAGGCCAGCTGGCGCACCGGCGAGAAGCGCTCGGTATGGCTGACGAACGCCGCCATCG
>CAYOXR010000193.1:0-4109 GCA_964407955.1 uncultured bacterium
CAAACTTCGCTGCGTTTGCGCGCATTCTCACTGGCTCGGTCGTGAGCGCCGAACAAGTCCTGTCTACGGTCCAAATCTCAGACAAGATGATCGGAATCCCAACGGTTGAATCGGTACTGTCGACGCTCGGCGACCTTGCAATTGTGCTTGGGGATGCATCATCTGCACTCGAGTTCTACAAGCGAGCTGCGGAGAATGCTTCGAGGGGAGATCTGCCTACGGTCGCTAACGACCTCGTTCGCGCGTACGTTGCAGTAGGAAGACTAGATGAAGCGGTTGCAGTAGCTAGAGAGGCTGTGGAAACAGCATCGGAGGTATCTGAGGTTCATCGGCGAGTAGCCGGCCTGGCACTCGGCTTCGCACTGGGAGAAACCGGCTCACCTGAAGCTGAAGGGCTCCTTCGAGCGGCAGTGAGTGCCTTTTCCGAGAAGCCGTTTGGCGCCTACAGTGCCCAGGCCGCAATCCACCTCGCTAAGTTCCTGCTTCGCCAGGGTCGCCTTGAGGAGGCGCGCGCACTCCTCGAGAAGAACTCGCGGTTCATCACCGAGCTCGGTGACTCGGGTTGGCTGCTTCTTGGCGGTGACGGGCCCGAGATTGCCCAGCTGAAGCGTATGTTTCGGAGCGGTGAGCCGGAGCTGCAGCTCCGTTTCCTCGGCAAGCGCTGCCTGCGGGTTCGCGACGCGGAGACGACGTTGAGCATGCGGGTGGCCGAGCTGCTAGCGGTGTTGGCGGCGCATCCGAATGGCATCGGCGGGGAGCAGCTTGCGGATGCGCTGTACGGCGAAAGGGCGAACGCGAGCACGCTCAAAGCGATGGTTTCGAGGGCGAGACGGCAGTTGCCGATCGAAGCGAAGCCGTACCGGGTCGCCGATTCCTATCAGGCGGACTTCATGCAGGTGCTGGAGCTCCTCCATGTCGGCAAGGTGCAGGCAGCGCTCGAGCTGTACCGGGGGCCGCTGCTGCCCGAGTCTGACGCCCCGGCCGTCGTGGAGCTTCGCGAACATCTCGAGGAGAGCATGCGACAGGCCGTGCTGGCGTCGGGCGACCCCGATGCCATGATCGACCTGGCGAACCAACAGGGCGACGATCTGGAGTTGTGGGAAGAGACGCGGCGGAGTCTCCCGCCGAATGACCCACGCCGACCGCTCGCCAACGCTCGCATCCGACGCATCCGCAAACGCTGGCAGAGTGACGCCCGCTGAGGGCGCTGCTTCGAGAGTGCCGGCGGGCAGGTTCCGGGTCGTGATGACCTGCTTGCCTGGCGGGCGTTCGCGCAGCATGGCTCGGAGGCCCTTCGCGTTCGTCCCTGCCCACCCGGCGAGGTGAGCGGTTGCAAAGACGTTGGAAGGGGACCGTGGCGCACCGTCGAGCGGTGTGGGCCTTCTCTTCCGTTCGCCGCGCGCGGCGCCCCGGTCGTTGTCATGTGGCCCTGTGCTCACGTCGCGCCAATCTGAGCGCCGCTCGATCGACCTCGATCGAGCGGCGCACAGTCCAGGGCGGCTCAGATTCAGGCCTTGTGGTTGCTCAGCAACCCTGCCACGAGTTGCGCGCGGTTCTCGTAGCCGAGCTTTCCGAGCATGTTGGACACGTGCGCGTTGATGGTCTTGAACGAGATGCTCAAGTGGGCGGCAGCTCGGTTGGTGTCGTAGCCCTTGAGCAGGAGCCTCGCGACCCGTAGCTCCATGTACGTCAAGCCCGACTTCCAGTGGTACGACTTCTGGGCGGCCGCGGCCGCATAGATGGCGCTGAGCATGGCGGGCTCGTTGGTGGACTCGACGACGCCGCTGACGTGGTAGCTGGCCAGGCAGTCGTGGTAAGCGGGGTGGGCCGCCTGAGTCACGACCAGAGTCCGCGCGCGCTCGACGCTGTTCATCGTGTCGAGCTGCCCGAAGGACCACGTGAGCGGATAGTCGAGCACGATCTCCGCCACGCCGCCGCCTGCGGGTTCAGGGGATGACAAGCCGGCGCGCGACAGGATCTCGGAAACGAGGCTCTCGAAGGTCTCGTGTGCGGTCGTGACATTGGCGCCGATCTTGCGGCGTCTCATAATCACCCTCCCAGACATTGGATTTCCCCCAGCGGGAGTTCCATCCTGCCCGGGTGTGGGTTGCGAATCGGTTGCCGCCGCGTGGTCCGAACGGTACGCCTTCGGGCCCGTCAACTGGCGGCGCGGACGCTGATCGTGTGCGCCGGGGTGTCTCTAGGCTGGAATGTGGGAGGTGTGTGCGTACGTGCCGACAGACGACGCTTCACGGGATCCTCGAGAGACTGTCCGTGCGGCGCGCGAGCGCGCGACGCACCGGCGCTCCACGACTACGACAGGCTCGTGCCGGTCCGAGGGCGCCTCAGCGACGACGCGTGCGCGGGTCGATGAGATCGCGCAGGCCGTCGCCCAGCAGGCTCCACCCGAGCACCGTCCATACGATCGCGATTCCCGGGACGAGCGCCGGGTACGGGCTCATCGCCAGGAAGCCCTGTGCCTCGCGCAGCATGTTGCCCCAGGAGGGCACGCCAGGTTGCGTGCCAAGACCCAGGAAGCTGAGAGCGGCCTCTGCCAGCACCGCAACCGCCATGCTGAGGCTCGCCTGCACCACGATGGGTCCCAGTGCTCCAGGCAGGATGTAGCGACCGAGAAGACGCGCATGGCCTGCGCCCAGAGCCCGTCCGGCCTCCACGAAGTCGCGATGCTTGAGCGTGAGCACCGAGGAGCGCGTCAGTCGGGCGAAGATCGGCACTGTGGCCAGGCCGATCGCGCTCATGGCCGTGAGCGTGCCCGGCCGGTAGACCGCTGCCAGAAGCAGCGCCATGAGGATGGCCGGAAAGGCATAGAGCACGTCGACGAGCCGCATCAGGACCTCGTCCACAACGCGGTTGGCGTAGCCTGCCACGGCGCCGAGGAAGCTCCCGATGCTCAAGGCGAGCCCGACGGCGATCACGCCCACGTAGAGGGTGCCCCTCGCGCCGACTAGGACGCGGCTGAAGAGGTCGCGCCCGAGCTGGTCGCCGCCCAGCCAGTGCTGTGCGCTCGGGCCGGTGAGCTGGGCAGCGAAGTCCATGGCGTTGGGGTCGTACGGCAGCCAAACGAAGCTGAGCAGGGCCGATGCGATCACCACGCCGATCAGGAAGGCGCCGATCAGGAGGTTCAGTCGCCGGATCATTCGTAGCGGATCCGCGGGTCCAGGAACCCGTAGGACACATCGACCAGGAAGCTCAGCGCGACGATGGTGGTGGCGTACACCAGGATCTCGCCCTGGAGCAGCGGGAAGTCGCGCGCGCCGATGGCCGAGAGCACCAGGCGTCCCATGCCGGGCAGGGCGAACACCTGCTCGATGATGATCGAGCCGATGAAGACGTTGGTGAGGCTGAGCCCGAAGATCGTCACGATCGTGACAAGCGCGTTGCGCAGTGCGTGCACCAGCACCACGCGGCGACCGGCGAGCCCTTTCGCGCGCGCCGTGCGTATGTAGTCCTGGTCCAGCACCTCCAGCATGGCGGCGCGGGTCATGCGCGTCATCACCGCTGCCTGGCCCACCCCGAGGGCCAGCACAGGGAGCAGCAAGCTCCGGGCGGCCTTCAGCGGTGCCGTGTGCCACGCCACGAAGCCGCCGGCCGGCAGCCAATGCAGGTGCACCGCGAACAGCAGGATGAGCATGAGCCCCAGCCAGAAGCTGGGAATGGCCGCGCCGAGCTGGGATGCAGACGTCACCAGCGGATCGATCGGCGTGCCGCGACGCAACGCCGCCAGGATGCCCAACGGTAGGGCGATGAGGCACGCCACCAGGGCCGCGCCGAGCGACAGCGGAATGCTCACGCCGAGGCGGTCGCGGATGAGCGCGCCGACCGGCCTCTGATAGTTGATCGACTCGCCGAAGTTGCCGTGGAGGATGCCGCCGAGCCATTCGACGTAGCGCTTCGGCGGCGGCTGGTCGAGCCCGAGCTGGTGCCGCAACGCGGTCAACGCCTCCGGGCTCGCGTTCATGCCCAGGATCGCCTCGGCCGGGCCGCCCGGAACGGCCAGCAACGCCGAGAAGACGAGCATCGACGCCAGCAGCACGCTGATGGCGGCGGTGAGGAGGCGGCGGGCGAAGAAGCCGAGCATCCTGGAGCGT
>CAYOXR010000194.1:0-14110 GCA_964407955.1 uncultured bacterium
CGCCGCGAGCTCGACCTCTTCGCCAACCTCCGCCCCGCCAAGACCCGCCCCCTGCCGGGAAGCGTGCCGGGCATCGACATGTTGATGGTGCGGGAGAACACCGAGGGCCTGTACGTCGAGAACGAGCGCCGCTACGGCGACATCGCGATCGCCGACTCGATGGTGTCGCGCAGCGCTTCCGAGCGCATCGCTCACGTGGCGCTCGAGCACGCCCGCCGCCGCCGCCGCCGGCTGGACATCGTGCACAAGGCCAACGTGCTGCCGGTCACCTCGGGCCTGTTCCTGGAAACGGTGCAGGCGGTCGCGGCGCAGTACCGCGACGTCGACACCAGCGACATCATCGTCGACGCCGCCGCCATGAAGCTGGTACGCGAGCCCGGCAGCTTCGACGTCCTGGTGGCCACCAACATGTTCGGCGACATCCTCTCGGACCTGATGGCCGGACTCGTTGGCGGGCTGGGGGTGGCACCGAGCGCCAACGTCGGCGAGCACCACGCCATCTTCGAGCCGGTCCATGGCAGCGCGCCCGACATCGCCGGACGCGGCGCGGCGAACCCCACCGCCACCATGCTCAGCGCGGCGATGATGCTGGAGCATCTCGGCGAGAGCGAGGCGGCGCAGCGCCTCGACCGCGCCGTGGACCGGGTGCTCGAGCACGGCCCCGTCACCGCCGACCTGGGCGGAGACGCCACCACCGAGCGCTTCACCGACGCGGTGATCGACGCCTACCGGGCACCGTGAGCGGGCCGGCAGCCGCTTCATCCGGGGGCCAGCAGGTATTGGTATAAGTGCTGACGTGACGCACCCGGCGCCGCCATCTCTCGACGCCGCCCCGATCGCGGCCTTCGACCGGCTGAACCCATGACGTACGCCATCGCGCAGGCCATGCGCGCCATTCGCGCCAACTGGGTGGCCAGCGTCTCCACCATCACCACCATGACGCTGTCCCTCATCATCCTGGCGGGCGTCAGCCTGCTCAGCCTCAACCTCAACGCGGTGCTGCAGAACCTCCGCAGCGAGCTGCAGATCGCCGCCTTCCTGGACGACGGCGCGCCCGTCCCTCAGCTCATGGCGACCGTGCGCGGCTGGCCCGAGGTCGCCAGCGTGAGCTTCGTGTCCAAGAAGCAGGCGCTGGCCAACATGGTCGAGTCGTTGCCCTCCCTCAAGCAGGCCTCGTCGCTGATCGACAACCCGTTGCCGGACACCCTCGAGATCCGCCTGTACGATCCGGCTCAGACGCCCGTGGTGCGCTCCAGGCTGGCGCAGCTCCCCGGTGTGAACCACATCGAGGACGGATCCGACGCCGTGAAGACCTTCCTGGCCATCAACGACGCGCTGCGCGTGGGTGGCTCGATCCTCATCGTGGTGCTGCTCTCCGCCGCGCTATTCGCCATCGTCAACTCCATCCGGGCGGCCATCGCCGCTCGCCGCGACGAGATCGAGGTGATGCGCCTGGTAGGCGCCACCCGCGGCTTCATCCGCTCGCCCTTCCTGATCGAAGGCTTCCTGCTCGGCCTGATCAGCGCGGCGATCACGCTGGCTCTCGCGGTCCCCGGGTATCAGTTCGTGGCCCTGAGGCTGTCCCAGCAGCTCACCTTCATCCCCTTCGTCCGCGACAACGCCACGCTCGGCCAGATCGCGGCGCTGCTGGCCGTGCTGTCGGTGCTGGTCGGGCTGGTAGGCAGCGCCATCTCGGTATCGCAGTACCTGCGCGAGGCGGGCTGAACCCCACTTCCAGCGCGCCCCGCGCCCTCGCGACGCTTCATCCGAGCTGCTCCGGGCGGCTGTTAGACTACCGCCGTGATCCGGCGCGCTCTCCTCGTCATGGCGCTGGCGGGCACCGTCGCCGTCGCCTTGGTCGTCAGGCCGGCCGCACGCGCGCAGGCGGTGGACACCTCCAAGAAGCAGGCCATCGAGCAGAACATCGAGCAGGCGCAGAAGCAGCTCGCCGCACGTACCCAGGAGATCCAGAACATCACCAAGGCGCTGGGGACGACCGCCGCCGAGATGCAGGCCAAGGTCCGGCAGCGCGACGCGGTCAACAAGCAGCTGAGCGACCTGCGCGCGCAGCAGGCGCAGCTTCAGGACCAGCTCGACGCGCTGAACGCGAAGCGCAAGGATACCGAGGCGCGCATCAAGGACCTGAACGACCAGCTGGGCGCCCTCAAGGCGCGCATCGGCGCCATGCTGGTCAACGTCTACCAGCAGCGCATGCAGCGCCTGGCGAACACGCTGGCGCGCAGCCACACGCTCCACCAGTTCCAGGTCAACAACTACTACCTTTCGCTGCTCGCCAAGCAGGACGTCGACCTGGTCGACCAGTTGGACAGCGTCGTAGCCCAGCTTCAGCAGGCGCAGTCGCAGCTCGCGAGCGAGATGGCCGCTCTCAAGACCAAGCAGGACGCCCTGGCACAGAACACCAGCGACCAGGAGGCGAAGCGTCGGCAGCTGCAAGCCGTCATCAACGACCTGCAGAAGACCAAGGATGGCCAGCTCGCGCAGAAGCAGGCGCTGCTTCAGGAGCAGAACCAGATCGAAGCGGACCTGCAGGACCTCAATCAGCAGCTCGCCGCCGAGGTGGCGAAGCTCAAGAAGCAGGAGGCGGACGCGCGCGCCGCGGCCGCCCGCTACGCGCGCAACCGCGACAAGCAGCTCCAGTACCAGCAGCAGGCCGATCAGGCGAGGGCCAGGCTGGACGCCCTGACCGCCCCGCAGAAGCCCTTGCCGACCGGCTTCGTGCTGCCGCTGGAGCACGGCAAGATCGTGAGCCGCTTCGGCGAGGGCAACAACTCCTACATCGCCATCCAGGCCGCCGTACCGAACGCTGCGGTGCACTCCGTGCAGCGGGGCAAGGTGGTGGCCATCTCCTACCTGGGCGCCAACTTCGGCTACATGGTCGCAGTCCAGCACGGCGGTGGCCTGACCACCGTCTACACCAACCTGCGCAGGCCGGTGGTGCAGCTCTACGACACGGTCGCCCAAGGGCAGGTGCTCGGCTACCTCGGCGGCGGCACGCTCAGCAACGACCTGTTGCCCTTCTACGCTCGCACCGATACCGGCGGAACGTCCGCATTCATCGACCCGGCGCCGCTGTTCGGGAAGTGAGGCCGTCTTCCGCCGGCACCATGGCCGCAAGCGCGCCACCCCCGTCCCAGCCGCACCTCGCTAGGTCAAGCGTCGTCCGGCGGGCCGGCGTCCGGCTCGGTCTCCTCCCGGGCGAACACCGCGAACCACGGACCGAAGCCGGGCTCCACGTCGACGAGCGAGCGGGCCAGATGCCCGCGATCGCTCGCGGGTAGCCGGTCCGCGATGGCGCGAGCGAAGGACCAGCCTCGGCTGGCCGACAGCGCCACCGCGCGCTCCGTGAAGACCCCCTGGTACCACAGCATGCGCGCCAGCGGCATCTTGCCGCGCGGGTACTCGAAGCCGTCCAGCGCACCGCTGCGCTCGGCCGTGGCGGCGATCTGGAGACGCGCCCACGCCTCGAGCCGCGCCAACGTGGCGCCCCGCCCCGCCGCTCTCATGCCCTGTGCGAACAGGTAGGTGGCCATGAGCTCGTCGAACCACTTGACGCGCGTGCGCAAGCCGGCACGGTTGGCCACGGCGTGCCCCCACTCATGGCCCACCAGCAGATCGAGGAACTCGCGCACATCGCCGGGCGGGCTCACGCCGCCCTGGCCGGCGCGGAGCAGCAAGCCGTCGAAGCGGCCGGTGAGGCGGGGCGGGTAGTCCGCGGCGACGACGAGACTCACCAGATCGCGAGTGGTGCGGGCGAAGGGAAGCCCGTAGGGATAGCTCGACAGCCGGCGCCAGTCGCGCGACGCCACCACCAGCAACTGCACCGTGCCCGTGACCGGCAGGGCGGCGCCCGCCGCCTGCTCCAGCGGCGCCAGGAAGCGCTGCAGCTCGGCCGGGCGGCGCCGCGCGCCCGACGAGTGCCGACCGGGGACGAGCGCGTCTGGCAGCGGGCGGAGGAACACGCGCCGAGCAGCGGGATCGGGCATGGTGCGGTCAGTGTACCGGCCGCTTGCGCTGCCGCCGGCGCCGCCTTCGCGCGCCGCAGGTCGGCAAGGGCGCGGCAGGGCCGCCGCCGGCGTCACTGCTGGCGGCTGCTATGCTTGTCCTGGAGGTCGTCATGAACGTCTGGCTGTGGGTGGTGGTCGCCTTCCTCGCCGGCGGCCTCGTCGGCGCGGGCATCATCGCCCTGCTCAGGCGGGGCGCCGACGTGGAGCAACGCATGCGTCGGTTGCGCCGCGAGTATGAGCAGTACCAGGCGGAAGTCGCCCGCCACTTCGCGCAGACCGGCGAGATGCTGAGTCGGCTGCGTACCACGTTCGACCAGCTCTACGACGAGGTCGAGGAGCGCGCGACCGCGCTGGTCGCCGAGGAGGCGCTGCAACGGCGGCTCGGCTACCTGGACAGCGAGCCCCGCGCGCCGGCGCCGCCGGCGGTGGAAGGCGGGCCCCGACCGGAGCCCCCGATCGGTGACGAGCGCCCCAGTGCGCCAGGGTTCGGCAACACGGACGCCGGCCGGCCGGCCGCCTCGCGAGCCGACGAGCGTGCCGGCAGCACCGACGAGGACGCCGTGCACGAGAGCGAAACGGACCAGGACGGGCCGAGGACCTAGCGGGCGTCCGGCCGCACGCCGTGCGTGTTGGCGGCACCAAGAAACCCCGCCCCTGGCGTGAATTTCCACTCAACGTAAGACTTTTCTCGTGCTAGACTGCACGCTAGAGTGAATCGCGCCTTCCTCACGGCCATACTCGTGCTCTTGGCCGCGCTGGCGGGAACGGCGTTCGCCCAGGAGAAGGTCAACTACCTGGCGGTGAACGGCGTCCTGGCCGATGATGCGGGACCTTACTACTTCCTGGCCCAGGGCGACAACAAGGATGCTTTCGCCAAGGCAGCGGCCCTCGCCAAGGCGATGAACCTGAACGTCACCTACGACAGCACGACGAAGACCCTGACCTTCTCCGACGGCTCCACCAAGGCGGTGTTCCAGGCCACCGGCGACATCGCCAAGGGGCTCGTCAAGCAGGAAGGCGGCCTGGTGCTGAACGGCCGCAACGTGCCGTCCCCCATGGCCATCCTCGTGGACGGCACGGCCTACGTGGCGATCACGCCACTGGTCGCCTCGTTCGGCGGCATCAGCCCGTGGAACGGCGACAAGCACGTGATCACCGTCGAGACCGCCGACCATCTGGGGTATGCCCTCGCCGCCCCGCGCACGGGCCTCACCGACGGCGTCTCACGGGTGGCTGTCGACCTTCCCGCCGATGCCAGTTACAGCCTGGCGGCCGACAAGCAGTCGCTGGTCATCCATCTGCCGGAGGCGCGCGCGACGTCCCAGTCCACCCCGCTCGACGACCCCAACCTGACGCAGCTCGAGGTGCTCAGCGGGGACGGCCAGGCCTCCGTTGTCGTGCACACGCGCTATGCCATCGACCCCGAAGGCAAGGGCTTCCAGGTCGGCACGCTCGACAAGGGAAACGTCCAGACGCTCTACGTCGATTTCGCCCCCGACCTCCACGGCCAGGCCATCGCCAAGCTGGTCACCAGCGACCCGGCCGCTCCGCAGGCGCTGGCCGCACCGAAGCCGCAGCCTCAGGTGGTGGTGATCGACCCGGGTCACGGCGGCATGGACCCCGGCACGTCGTCGCGGTGGGCGGTCGAGAAGACCGTGGTCCTCGACGTGGCCCTGAAGCTCCGACGGCTGCTGGAGCAACAGAACGTCAAGGTGATCATGACGCGGGACAACGACACCTTCCTCACCTTGGCGCAGCGATCCGCCTTCGAGACGCCCGAGCGGAACCTCTTCGTGTCGATCCACGCCAACAGCGCACCCGAGGCGAGCGCTTCCGGCATCGAGACGTGGGTGTTCGGCAAGCCGCTCGATCCCAGCTACATCAACCTGGCCATCCAGGAGAACGGCTCGGGAGCGCAGGGCCAGGCGCTCACCGAGCGGGCGCGGAAGAGCGCCGACGACATCGCGAGCCAGATCCTGCGTGAGACGCAGTTCAACTTCTCGATGACGCTGGCCGACGACGTGCAGCAGCACCTGGTGAACTCCACCGGCGCCATCGATCGGGGCGTGCGCAAGAACCTGTTCTACGTGCTCCGGACGGCGCGCATTCCGTCCATCCTGGTCGAGCTGGGGTTCGTCACCAATCCGACCGAGGGCCACAAGCTCGCCGAAGCGGGCTACGACGACAAGCTGGCCCAGGGCCTGGCGGCCGGCATCCTGCAGTTCTTGCACGGCGGCGGCATGCTGGCGCAGCGGTGACGCCGCGGCGCGGCTTTTGCGGCGGCACCCACGCCCGTCAGGACCGGCCAGGCAGGTGGTAGCATGACCCCACGATGTCGCGTTCCGATCGACGCCGCGGGCAAGCGCGCTCGGTGGACCCGCAGCGCGGCGCCCAGGAAGCGGCGGTGGGCGGGGCAGGCGGTGTCGTCTTCGACCCGGAGGGTCAGGTCCTGTTGCTGAGGCACGTCACCGGCGCCTGGGTGTTCCCAAAGGGGCACATCGATGCCGGTGAGCGGCCGCTGGAGACGGCCCTGCGCGAGATCTACGAGGAGGCGGGCGTGCGGGCTCACTGTGACGAGCCGGAGGCTCGCTGGGCCACCCGTTACCGCAACGCCCGGGGGGAGCTGCGCCAGATCACCTGGTTCCGCATGCGGACCCCGTCGCGCACGCCGGTGCTGCGCGAGGAGACCTTCCCCGACGGTGCCTTCCTGCCGACCGACGAGGCGGCGCGGCGGTTGACCTTCCAAGAGGATCGCAAGCTTCTCGCACGCATGCTGGCCGGCGGCCCGCCGAACGGCGCTCCGCACGGGCCGGCGGACGCCGGCCCTTCCGATTCGGAAGGCGACGGAGACGCCTGATGGGGGCCCGCCGGTGAGCCCGGGCCTTATCGGCAACACCGGCTCGTTGAGCGGCCAGGACCTCCTCGAGGGGCTGCGGAACCTGCGCGCCAGCGGCACGCTGGCTCTGGCCCGCGACAACGGCGCGGTGCTGCTGCAGATCGCCCGCGGGCAGGTGGAGGCGAGCTACAAGCTCGGCCACTACGACGACCTGGAGGCCCCCGATCAGGGCTTCCACCTGCACCCGCACGACCCCGCCAGCGCGCCGCGCTTGCCCGCCCGGTGCCCGGGAAGTGCCAGCCCGCTGCTTCGGGCGCTGCCGCGTTTCGAGCCGGCGACCGCGCTGCCGCCGGCGCTCGTGGACCTGCGCCTGCTGCTCGAGACGCTGCGCAGCCGCGCGTTCAACGGCGCGCTCTCGTTCGTCGCGGAGGGGCGCGGCGCGGCCGCGTTGTTCCTGCAGGGACGCATCGGTGCCGCCGCCGCCGAACGCGGCGGTTACGTGCAGAGCGGGTCCGACGCGATGCGCACGCTGCAGCGCGCCGGCCTCGACCCGGACGGGCCCCCGCTCGAACTCGACGCCCTCGACCCACTGCTGGTTCGCAGCCTGCTCGGCCTGGCCCTGGGCAGGAACGCTCCCAACGCCGATCCCAGCACCTTCAGCGGCCTGGTGCTCGAGTCCCAGGGCGTGCGCTTCGTGCGCAACGGCCAGCCGTACCTGCAGATCGAGGCGGGCGCCGGCGGGCCGGTCACGCGCTTTGCCTTGCTCGAGGACGACGCCGCCATGCCCGACCTGCATCTCCCGGACGAACCGCCGGGCTGGGAGCAGCAGCGCTACGCCCTCACGCTTCGCGGCCAGGATGCCCTCAATCCCATGACCGAGCTGGCCATGCACTTCCGCAGCGCCTTCGGGCGCGACGGCCAGAAGGTCCTCGAGGCCCTCGGGGGCGGCATGACGTTGGAACAGACGTCCGAGCGGCTCCACCTGGACCTGCAGGAGCTGAAGCCGTGGCTGAAGCGGCTCGAGGACGAGGGGCTGCTCAGGGCGGACCGGGAGTGAGCGGAGATCGCCGGGGTTGAGCTCCTCCTGACCGGTGGCAGCGGCGTGCTCGGCCGCGAGCTGCAGGGTCTCCTGCCGGGCGCGAGCGCGCCCGGCAGAAACGAGTTGGACGTATGCGACGCGCGCGGCGTGACGGCGTGGTTCCGCGACCACCGCCCCGCCGTGGTGGTGCACGCCGCGGCCTATACCGACGTCGTCGCAGCCGAACGCGACCGCGCCACCTGCTGGCGCGTGAACGTCGGCGGAACGCACGCCGTCGTCGCCGCCGCCCGCGAGGTCGGTGCGCGCCTGGTGCATGTCTCCAGCGACTACGTCTTCGCCGGTGCGGTCGCGCGCGGCGCCGAGGACGCGACGGTCCGCGGCGCGGCGGGTTACCGCGAGGACGATCCGCCCGGCCCTACGCGCAACTACTACGGCCTGACGAAGCTCGTGTCCGAAGAGGTCGCCCGCTCGCTACCGGGCACGCTCGTCATCCGAACCAGCTTCCGGCCGCGCGAGTGGCCCTACCCGGTGGCCTTCACGGACCTGCTCACTTCTCAGGACTACGTCGACGTGGTGGCGCCCGACATAGTGCTTGCCATCGACAATCTGGAGCGCATCCCGTTCGCGACGCTGCACATCGCCGGCGACCCGATCAGCGCCTTCGAGCTGGCGCGGCGCAGGCGCCCCGACGTGCGTCCGGGCAGCAAGCGCGAAGCCGCCGTCACGCTCCCGGACGATATCGTGCTGGACGTCTCTCGATGGCGTGCCCTGAGGTCGGAGCTACGCGCGTGACATGCCTCCGGGCAGGCGCGCGGGCGCGCGGGCGCCGGCGCGGCGCCGCGCCGGGAACGCCATGATCCAGGTCGTCCCGCTCGCCATCCCGGAGGTGCTGTTGCTGACACCGAGCGTTCATCGCGACGCGCGTGGCTTCTTCCTGGAGCGTTACCGCCGCGACGCCTACGTGCGGGCCGGCATCGACGCGGAGTTCGTGCAGACGAACCACTCGCGCTCGCTTCTCGGCACGGTGCGGGGCCTCCACTTCCAGTCTCCACCGCACGCCCAGGCGAAGCTCGTGTCGGTGGCGCGCGGCGCCATCTACGACGTGGTCCTCGACGTGCGTCACGGCTCGCCCACCTTCGGCCACTGGGTGGGGGCGCAGCTCGACGACGAAGGCTTGCAGCAGCTCTACGTGCCCGCGGGATTCGCACACGGCTTAGCGGTTCACAGCGAGGTGGCGGACGTCATCTACGCCGTCGATGCCGCCTACGCGCCGCACGCCGAGGGCGGTGTGCGCTGGGACGATCCGGCGCTCGCCATCGATTGGGGGGTGCGCTCGGCCATCGTCTCGGACAAGGACGACGCGTGGCCTCTGCTGTCGGAACTGACGTCCGGCTTCGCATACCGGCCGCCGGCCGGTTAGGCTGAAGCCGGCGGGCCAGGGAGGCGCTCCAGGCAGACACCCGAGGCGACACCCCAGGGAAGGACACAGGGAGACACCCCAGGGAGACACCCCAGGGAGACACCATGGAAGGCAAGACGATCCTCGTGACGGGCGGTGCCGGGTTCATCGGCTCGGCCGTCGTGCGCCGTCTGGTCCACGCCGGCGCCGCCCGGGTGGTGACCGTCGACCGCTTGACCTACGCCGGTCACCTCGAGAACCTCGCCGAGGTGGCGGACGCTCCGAACCATCGTTTCGCGCGGCTCGACATCGCCGACGACGCCGGCGTGAGCGCCTTGCTGGACGAGGAGCGGCCCGATGCCGTGGTGCACCTGGCGGCCGAGAGCCACGTCGACCGCTCGATCGACGACCCCGAGGCGTTCGTGGCGACCAACGTGCTGGGCACGCAGCGGCTACTCGAGGCCACGCGTCGCCACCTGGCACGGCGTGGCGCCGGCGCGCGCGCCCGCTTCCGCTTCCTCCACGTCTCCACCGTCGAGGTCTACGGCAGCCTGGGCCCGACCGGGCGCTTCACGGAGGACAGCCCCTACCGGCCCCGCTCTCCGTACGCCGCCAGCAAGGCCGGCGGCGACCACCTCGCACGCGCCTATCACCACAGTTTCGGGCTCAACGTGCTCGTCACCAACTGCTCGAACAACTTCGGCCCGTACCAGTACCCGGAGAAACTCATCCCGCTGACGCTGATGCGGGCCCTGGCCGGCGAGTCGGTGCCGATCTACGGCGACGGCTCCAACGTCCGCGACTGGCTGTACGTCGAGGACCACGTGGCGGGGCTGCTGACGGCGCTCACGCAGGGCCAGCCGGGCGAGACCTACCTGATCGGCGGCGACAACGAGCGCAGCAACCTCGAGCTCGTCCGCAGCGTACTCGACACGCTCGCTGCGTTGACGCCCGGCCGGCGCGACTACCGCGAGCTGATCACCTTCGTCCCGGACCGTCCCGGCCACGACTTCCGCTATGCGATCGACGCCACCAGGATCCGCAGCGAGCTGGGCTGGCGTCCCAGGCACAGCTTCGAGGACGCCATGCGCGCCACCGTGCGCTGGTACCTCGAGCATCGCGACTGGTGCGCCGCGGTCACCGCCGGACGCTACGACCTGGAGCGTCTGGGGAGCCCGGCGTGAGGGACGTTTCGTGAAGGGAATCGTCCTCGCCGGGGGCAGCGGCACGCGCCTCCATCCGGTCACGCGGGCCGTCAGCAAGCAGCTCCTGCCCGTCTACGACAAGCCGATGGTCTACTACCCGCTGTCGGTGCTCATGCTGGCGGGCATCCGTGAGATCCTGATCATCTCCACCCCCCGCGATCTGCCGCTGTTCGAGCAGCTCCTGGGCGACGGCAGCCAGTGGGGCATGAGCTTCAGCTACGCCGAGCAGCCGCGGCCCGAGGGCCTGGCCCAGGCACTCCTGATCGGCGAGGCGTTCACGGCCGGGGAGCGCGTGGCGCTCATCCTGGGCGACAACATCTTCTACGGCCACGGCTTCAGCGGGCGCCTGCACGATGCGGCGGCGCGCACCGCGGGCGCAACCATCTTCGGCTATCGCGTGCGCGACCCGCAGCGTTACGGGGTCGTCGAGTTCGACGACCGAGGCGCCGTGCTGGGCCTCGAGGAGAAGCCCGCCCGCCCCCGCAGCCGCTACGCGGTCACCGGACTGTACTTCTACGACGGGCGGGCGGCGGAGTTCGCACGTGCGCTGACGCCGTCGGCGCGTGGCGAGCTGGAGATCACCGACCTCAACCGGCGCTACCTGGCCGACGGGACGCTGCACGTCGAGCTGCTCGGCCGCGGCATGGCCTGGCTCGACACCGGAACCCACGAAAGCCTTCACCAGGCCGCGAACTTCGTGGAGACCATCGAGGCCCGCCAGGGGCTCAAGGTGGCGTGCCCGGAGGAGGTGGCGTACCGCCAGGGATGGATCGGGGCGGCAGAGCTCGAATGCCTGGCGGCAGCCCTGCAGGCGAACGGCTACGGGGCCTACCTGGCGTCGCTGCTCGACGAGTGACGCCGTGTTGGTGCCCCTCGAGCGCCACGGTGAGACCGACACGCTTCGGATCGAACGCGGCCCCGACCGCCACGACCGCGCGGGCAGCCGGACTCCGGGCTCCGGGAGGGGCCTGGCGCCGGGCCGTGAGGAGCGGCCGTCGCCAATCGCGCGCGGAGTCACGGCCACCGCGGCGGCCGCCTCGACGCGGCTCCAGGACGTAATCTGCACGGCCACGATTGGTGCACTTGCCACGGACGCTGGGCTCCGAGCGAAGTAGACTTGCTTGCGTGAGCACGGACGCCCCCACCATTGCACGCGGCGGTGTGCGCCACCCGCTGGGGCTGGTGAGCGCCTTGACGCGGCCGCTGTACTGGCTGTACGAACGGCGCCTGCAGCGAGCGGTGAAGGCCTCCTCACACCTTCCACGTCACATCGGCATCATCATGGACGGCAACCGCCGCTTCGCCAGGGCCATCGGCATGGACACCGTGGCAGGCCACGACTACGGTGCCAGCAAGGCACGCGAGGTGCTCGACTGGTGCCTGGAGCTCGGCATCCGACACGTGACGCTGTGGGGTTTCAGCACCGAGAATCGCAGCCGCGAGGCCGCCGAGGTGGCGCACCTGCACCGTCTGTTCGGGGAGCAGGCGCGCGAGCTGCTGGCCGACCGAAAGATCCACGCCAACAAGGTGCGCGTGCGCATCATCGGCGACATCGAGGACTTCCCGGACGAGGCGAAGGCGGCCCTGCGCGCCATGGAGCAAGCCACCGCCGACTACGGCGGCATGCAGGTGAACATCGCGCTCGGCTACGGCGGGCGCGAGGAGATCGTCGCGGCCGTGCGCGGCCTTCTCGCCGAGAAGGCGGCGGCGGGCGCCGAGCTCGCGAGCGTCGCCGGCGAGCTCAACGCCGAGGAGATCGGGCGGCACCTCTACACGGCAGGCATGCCGGACCCGGACTTCGTCATCCGCACCAGCGGCGAGGTCCGCCTCTCGGGCTTCCTGCTGTGGCAGAGCGTCTACAGCGAGTTCTACTTCTGCGACGCGTTCTGGCCCGACTTCCGCAAGCTCGACTTCCTGCGCGCGGTGCGCAGCTTCCAAGCGCGAGAGCGCCGCTTCGGCCACTGACGCACGGCCGCCGCAACCCCTGCCTGGACGCCAAGGGCCGCGCCCAGGGCGCGCACGCCGGGTGCGCTGCGCGCGAGAGCGGGGTGGCAGGCGCCACCGGCCCACGTACGGCGGCCGCCACGCCGCGAGCGCGGATCCGGCCCGGAGCGGTACAATGAACGCCCAGCAGTAGACTGGCAGCAGGCAGGCGGCGGCGGCGCAGGCGGCCGCGCCCGGCCTCGTGAACGAGGGGGCAGCCTTGAAACCGTTCGTCGCCGTGATCATGGCCGGGGGGAGAGGGCAGCGCTTCTGGCCGTTGTCGACGGCCGAGCACCCCAAGCAGTTCCTCGACCTTGGCCACTCCGGTCGCACCCTCATCCAGGCGACCTTCGACCGCGTCGAGCCCCTGGTCGGCAGCGCAGAGCGGGTGTTCGTGGCGACCGGCCGCCGCTACGTGCGCCTGGTGCGCGAGCAGCTCCCGCAGGTGCCGACGGTGAACCTGCTGGTCGAACCCGAGGGCCGTGATTCCGCGCCCGCGGTGGCGCTCGCGGCGCTGACCGTGCACGCGCGCTACGGCGACGTGATCATGGGGCTGTTCTCGTCCGACCACCGCATCGAGGCCGGAGACGCCTTCGAGCGCACGATCCACAGCGCGGTCGAGCTGGCGGAGGCCACCGACGGCCTGGTGACCATCGGCATCCCGCCCGGCCGGCCCGCCACCGGCTACGGCTACATCGAGAAGGGCATGCCGGTGGGCACCGGCTTCGAGGTCGGGCGCTTCGTCGAGAAGCCGAACCTGCGCACCGCGGAGGCCTACGTGCGCTCGGGCTGTCACCTGTGGAACGCCGGCATCTTCGTGTGGTCGACGCATGCAATCCTGGAGGAGCTCGACCGTCACGTGCCCGAGCTGATGGAGCCGCTGCGCCGTGCCTTCAACGAGGGGGAGGTGGGCAGCGTCTTCCCCGGGCTGCCCAAGATCTCGATCGACTTCGCCGTCATGGAGCGCACCGACCGCGCCTACGTGGTGCCCGGGGACTTCGAGTGGGACGACATCGGCGACTGGGTCGCGCTTGAGCGCCTACTGCGCGAGGACGGGCAGGCCGGGGCGCGGGCGGCGGACGCCAACACCGTGGTGGGCCAGCACGTCGGCATCGACACCTCTGGCAACATCATCTACACCGAGGACGCCGACGACGTGATTGTGACGCTGGGCGTCGAGGGCCTGGTGATCGTCAAGCGCGGCAACACCGTCCTGGTCGTCCGCAAGGATCGCGTCCAGGACATAAAGACGCTCCTCCAGGACGAGCGTCTGAGCGAGCTGATCGAGAGCTGAGGGTCGGCGTCTGGCGCCGCCCGCCGGCTCAGAACAGCGCGTCCACCGCCACCGGCGCCTTCGGTGCCACGTACGCCGTCTCCATCTGGGCGAGCTGCAGGCGCCCGGAGATGTCGTCGTTGACCGCGTGCCAGCGGGTGTAGAAGTCGATCACCCAGATGCCGGACTCGCGGGTGCCGTTGCCAGAGCCCTTCACGCCGCCGAAGGGCATGTGCGCCTCGGCGCCGACGGTGGTGTTGTTTATCGAGGTCATGCCGGCTTCGATGCCGTCCTTGAAGGCGTAGGCGTAGGCGCGGCTCTCGGTGTAGATGGCGCTCGAGAGGCCGTAG
>CAYOXR010000195.1:0-4777 GCA_964407955.1 uncultured bacterium
GACCTCGCCTGGGATGGGCGGTTCGACGCCGCGCTGCTGTGGTTCACCGCCTTCGGCTACTTCGACGATGCCGGCAACCGCGCGGTACTGGAAGGCCTTCGCCGGGCACTGAAGCCGGGCGGGCGCTTGGTGGTGGAGCTCAACCACCTGCCCTGGATCCTCGCCCATCGGCAGCGGCAGCTCTTCCAGCGGCGCGGAGCCGACGTCATGCTCGACGTGAACACCTGGAAACCGGCCACGAGCGAGATGCAGACGCACCGCACCATCTTGCGCGACGGCGCGGTGCGCGAGCTCGACTACAGCCTGCGGATGTACATGCCGGCCGAGCTGGCGTCCTGGCTGACGGCGGCCGGCTTCCGCCAGGCGAGCGCGCTCGGCGCCAGCGGCGAGCCGCTGACGGCGGCGGACGCCAGGTTGCTCATGGTCGCGGAGGCCTGAGTCCGAACCCCTGAGCCCGAACCCCTGACTCGCGCCTGCGGCGACGGGTCAGGGTGCGTCCGTTTCGCCCGGCTCCGGAAGCTGCGCCCGGCGCTCGTAGAACGCCGGCGGGGCGATGCCGAGCATGCGCAGGTACACGTAGCCCTGGCCGCGGTGGTGGACCTCGTTGTCGATGAGATAGAGCAGCGTGGTGTAGATGGGCGCCGTCCACAAGCCGAAGGCGTTGGCCTGCTCCCGGAAGCGCTTCGCCGGGATCCGCGCGAAGCTGTTGGCCAGCACGCCGTCCGCCTCATCCCAGGCGGCGAGCAGCCCGGCCTTGTCGGACGGTCCCGGCTCGCCGTAGCCGCCGGCCGACCACTCGTCCTCGAGCACGCCCCGCATGGTGGGGGCGATCATCTGCAGCACCTCGGTGGCGAGCTGCGCGAACGGGCGCATGCCACCTGCGCTGAAGGTGAACAGACGGTCGTCCGGGAACGCTTCGATGACGCGGCGCGTGAGCCGGCGGTGCCCCTGCCAGTGCTCGAGGAGCGCGTCGGCAGTCAGGAAGGTCGTGTCGGGATCTCGTGGGGTGCTCATCGTCCTCTCCTTCGTCGCGCCCGGTCGCAGCCGTTGACCGGCCAGAACGTTGGCCACAGCCTCGTGCTGCTTGCCGGCTCGATGCGGCGCCGGTACGGAGGCTGGTTGACGCGGCGCCCAGGCCGGCTTGACGGACCCACAGTCTATACTTATTATTTAAGGCATGTCCACCGCCGCCCGCAACGCAGGATGTGCCTGGAGCAACGCGGACGTCGCGCTGCTGAAGAAGCTGCTCACCGAGAATACGCCGGAGCGCATCATGGCACTCAAGCTGGGGCGTAGCCCGGCGGCGATCGGCGCCAAGATGGCCGCGCTTGGGCTGGCCCCGCGCGCGGCCGCCAGCCGGGTCCGGCGCCGCGGCTAGCGCGGGCTGCGTGCCGCGGCGTAGCGGACTGGCGCGGCTCAGGCCGGGTGTCCCTTGTCAACCTCGCGGCTTCCTCGCATCCTGCGGGTAGGTGGCGCCGCGAGCGCAACGCCGATGGCCGCCGGGCGCTCCGGACTCGGAGCGAACGGTGCGCCGCGTACGGTGATGACGTGATGACGGGTAGGTGCGCCGGGACGTTGCAGCGAGCGCTGGCAGGCCTGCTGGCGACCTGGCTGCTGGCGACCTGGCTGCCGGCAACGGCGTGGGCGGCCGGGCCGGGCGGCGCGCAGGCGCTCTACCTGGCCGGCTCGTTCGAGCAGGCCTATGCGCAGGCGGCGGCCGTCGAGACGGCGGCTGCCCAGACGTTGGCGGCCCAGGCTGCGATCGCGCAGGGCCTGTACGTGGCGTCGTCAGGTGCCGATGCGCTCGCCTGGCTGCGCCGGGCGGACCGGGCGGCGGATCGCGCGGTCAAGCTCGCGCCGGACGACCCGGCGGCCCTTCTGGCGGCCGCGCAGGCCAAGGGAGAGATCGCGCGCAAGGCCGGCGGCATCGGCAGCATCAACACACCCAACGAGGTCGGTAGCCTGCTCAAGCGTGCCGTGGGTCTCGATCCCACCAACGCCGACGCGCTGGTCGGCCTGGGCATGTGGAACCTGCAGCTGACCGAGCGCGGTGTGGGCTGGCTGTACGGTGCCCACCGTGACGGCGCGATGGCGATGGTCGAGCGCGGTGTTTCCCTGGCCCCCACGAAGGTCAATCTGCGCGTCGAGTACGCCACGGCACTGCTCAATGCCGGCGATGCCTCGGCAGCGCGCCGGCAGTTGCAGCAGGCGCTCACGTTGCCCACCCCGACGGCCGTCGACCGTTACGAGCACGAGCGGGCGGTAAAGCTGCTGAATGCGATGGAATCGGGCGCCGGCTAGCCGGCGCCCGGCGCGACAGGCTCGACACGTCGCCATGGATGGGGAGTGGCGACGGGCGACTGGACAACGCGGGCTCGCGCCGCCGCGAGCGGTACGGTGGCCCCGGAAGGGGGCGAGCCATGCAGCTCGACAGGCGCGACGTGGTGGTGGTGGGCGGCGGTTCGGCCGGCTCGGCGATCGCCGGGCGACTGAGCGAGGACGCCGGCACGCGCGTGCTCGTCCTCGAGGCGGGACGTGCCGACTGGTCTTGGGACGTGCTCATCCACATGCCTGCGGCGCTGCCCTTCCCGATCGGCAATCCTCGCTACGACTGGGGCTACCGCTCGGAGCCCGAGCCGTTCATGGGCGGGCGCCGCGTCTACCACGCGCGCGGCAAGGTGCTCGGCGGTTCGTCCAGCATCAACGGCATGATCTTCCAGCGAGGGAACCCCATGGACTACGATCGCTGGGCGCTGGCCCCCGGCATGCAGGCCTGGGACTATGCCCACTGCCTGCCCTACTTCAAGCGCATGGAGACGTGCCTGGCCGGGGCCGATGCGTGGCGTGGCGGAGAGGGCCCGCTGGTGCTCGAGCGCGGACCGGCGAACGGGCCCTTGTTCCGGGCGTTCTTCGAGGCGGTGACGCAGGCGGGCTACCGGCTCAGCGATGACGTGAACGGCTACCGGCAGGAGGGCTTCGCGGCCTTCGACCGCAACATCCACCGCGGCCGTCGCTGGTCGGCGGCGAGGGCCTACCTGTGGCCGGCACGGCGCAGACCCAACCTGGAGATCCGCACGCGCGCCTTCGTGACCCGCATCCTGTTCGAGGGCGAGCGTGCGGTGGGCGTGGAGTACGTGCGTCATGGCCGACTCCAGCGCGCGTTGGCAGGCGAGGTGATCCTGGCCGGCGGGGCGATCAACACCCCTCAGGTGCTTCAGCTCTCGGGCGTGGGCCCGGCCGATCGCCTGCGCTCCTTGGGCATCACGCCGGTGGTGGACCTGCCCGGCGTCGGTCGGAATCTGCAGGACCATCTCGAGGTGTACGTTCAGCACGCCTGCAAGCAGCCCGTGTCGATGGCGCCGTGGCTGGCGCGGTGGCGGCGGCCCTGGGTCGGCGCGCAGTGGCTCGTGCTCCGCAGTGGGCCGGGCGCGACCAACCACTTCGAGGCGGGCGGCTTCGTGCGCTCCAATGACGCGGTCGACTGGCCCAACCTCATGTTCCACTTCCTGCCGCTCGCCATCCGCTACGACGGCAGCTCGCCGTCCGCCGGCCACGGCTACCAGGTCCACGTGGGCCCGATGGTCTCGGACGTGCGCGGCGAGGTGCGGATCGTGTCGGCCGATCCGCAAGCCAAACCCGCTTTGGCGTTCAACTACCTGTCGACCCCCGACGACCGCCGCGAGTGGCTGGAGGCGGTGCGCACCGCGCGCCACATCCTGTCCCAGCCGGCGTTCGCGGCCTTTGATGACGGCGAGCTCGCGCCCGGGCCGTCCGTGAAGACCGACGAGCAGATCCTCGACTGGGTCGCGCGCGACGCGGAGACCGCGCTGCACCCGTGCGGCACGGCCAGGATGGGCACGGACGCCATGGCGGTGGTCGACCCGTCGTCCCTGGAGGTGCACGGCATCGAAGGACTGCGGGTGGTCGACGCCTCGGTGATGCCGAACATCACCAACGCGAACATCTACGCCCCGGTGATGATGGTCGCCGAGAAGGCGTCCGATCTGATCCGTGGCCTGAGCCCGCTGGCGCCGTCGGAGGCGCCCGTGTACCGGCATCGCGAGGCGCGGGAAGCCGACTAGCGCCGGCCGGTGAGCGCCAGCTCGATTGCCAGCACGACCATGATCACCCCACCGCCGGCGCTCAGGGCCTCCTGCCGCCGAGGCGAGCGTGTCAGCCAGCGACGGGCGGTGCCGGCCGCGAGCGCCCAGGCGCTGTCCGACACCAGGGCGATGGCGACGAACACCAGGCCCAGCAGGAGCATCTGGAGTGGCACGGCGCCCCGCGCGGGGTCCACGAACTGCGGCAGAACGGCCGCGAAGAACACCGCCGCCTTGGGGTTGGTCGCTCCCACCACGAAGCCGTCTCGCATCGCTCGCCGCCGCGACGTGGCGGGCACGGCCGTGGCCAGCGCGTTGGCCAGGGCGCGGCGCTTGCGGATGGCATCGATCCCGAGCCAGGCGAGGTACGCGGCGCCGAGCAGCTTGACGACGGTGAACACGGTCGCGGAGCGCGCCAGGACGAAGCCGAGACCGAGCGCCACGGCAGCGACCTGCAGGTACACTCCGGAGGCGTTTCCCACCACGGTGGCCAGGGCCGCCCGTCTACCCACGCTGAGCGCGCGGCCGATCACGAACAGCACGCTCGGTCCGGGCACCACGATCAGCGCGAACGCCAGTAGCGCGAAGCCGATAACATGTCCCAGTGGCACGACGCGCCTCCCCTCGACTACCAGCGCGGTGTGCCGGTCATGATACGCCGTGCCCGGCGGCCGCGC
>CAYOXR010000196.1:0-6262 GCA_964407955.1 uncultured bacterium
AGCGTGCGAAGCGGGATCCCCTACGTGGTGGCACGCAAGACCGAGAAGCCCTACATGGTCGGGGCGGTCAAGAAGACGGTCGTGAGCATCACCACCGGTCGCCCCCAGGAGCTGGTGATCGACGGCGCCGACATCGAGCGCCTGCGCGCCAGGCGCGTCGCCATCGTGGACGACGTGGTGAGCACCGGCGGCACCCTGCAAGGGCTGCGCGAGCTGTTGACCGAGGTCGGGGCCCAGGTGGTGGCGACGCTGGCGGTGTTCACCGAAGGCAGCGAGCGCCCGGAGGTGGTGGCGCTCGGGCACCTGCCGCTCTACCCGGCATCGAACGGTGCCTAACGCCGGTCCGCGGCGGCCGAAGGCGCGCCTGGACGGGTCCGGCGCCGGTGAGGGCGCATGCTATGGTGGGGCAGGCGACCCCATCGCAGCGGAGTGGAAAGGCCGGACGCATGGCCGCTGACCCCAAGGAGCTGATCCGCGAGCGCTTGAACATCGCGGACGTGATCGGCGAGATGGTGGTGCTCAAACCCGCCGGGCGCGGCCAGATGAAGGGGCTGTGCCCCTTCCACAGCGAGAAGACGCCGTCGTTCCACGTTCACCTCGACCGCGGCTTCTACTACTGCTTCGGCTGCCAGGCCAAGGGCGACATCTTCGACTTCGTGATGCAGACCCAGGGTCTTGGGTTCGGCGAGGCGCTGCGGCTGCTGGGAGCGCGCGCCGGCGTGGACGTCGGCAAGCCCACCCCGAAGGACGACCGCCGGCGTGACCTGTTCGACGTCAACGGAGTGGCGCTCGCGTACTACCGCAGCCAGCTGGCCGGTGAGGCGCTGGCCTACCTGCACGGGCGGGGGCTCACGTCCGAGAGCATCGACGCCTTCCAGCTCGGCTACGCGCCGGACGGCTGGGACGGCTTGCTGAAGCATGCCCTCACCAAGGGCGTTCGCGACGACGCTCTGTTGGCGGTGGGGCTGCTGGTCGAGAACGAACGGGGCCGGCGTTACGACCGCTTCCGGAAGCGCGTCATGTTCCCGATCATGGACGCCATGGGCCGTGTGGTCGGCTTCTCCGGCCGCGTCCTCGACGATGACCAGCCCAAGTATCTGAACACGCCCGAGACGGAGCTGTTCCGCAAGGGCGAGCTGCTCTACGGCCTGGACCGCGCCCGGCCGGCCATCCGCAAGAGCGGCGAGGTCATCGTGGTGGAAGGCTACATGGACGTCATCGCCCTGCACCAGACGGGGTTCGTGAACGCCGTGGCGGCCCTGGGGGCGGCGCTCACCGAGCAGCAGGCGGAGCAGCTCGCGCGGCTCGACGCCAAACGCGTGCACCTCGCCTTCGACGCCGACGAGGCGGGCCAGCGTGCGGTGCTCGCCGGCCTCGACCAGGCGGTGGGACGGCGCCTGCTCGTGGATGCCGTGCGCGTGCCGCACGGCAAGGACCCCGCCGACGCGGTGCTCGAGGGCGACGTGGACGCCTTCCGGGAGGCGCTCGCCGCCGGCCTGTCCGAGGTGGAGTTCCGCTTCCGGCGGGTGCTGGAAGGCTTCGACCGCACCACCATCGACGGTCAGCGCGCGATCCTCGAGGAGCTGGCGCCGGTCCTGACGCCGCGGGACGTCTTCGATCCGGTAGCGGCCGAGATGCGCCGCCTGGTCGTCGACCACCTGGGCATGGACGGGGCGCGCCTCGATGCCTGGCTGGAGGCCAACCAGCGGCGGCAGCGGCCACTGTCCGGGACCCAGGTCCGCGGCATGCGCCGGGGGCGAGCCCAGTCGGACCAGGTGAGGACCGTCGAGCTCGAGATCGTGGCGCTGCTCCTCAGCCGCCCCGGCCAGCTCCGCGGGCGCCTCGACAGCGTGCTGGCAGCGCTGCCCGAGCGAGTTGAAGGGTCCGCCCTGACGGACCTGGTGGCGCTTTGCGAGGAGGCCGGATACGACGGTGAACGCGTCTTGCTGGGGTACCGCGAGCGCGACGACGGCGCCCTGGTGTTCGAACGCGTGCTGGCGCTCTCGCGCGAGGAGGACGGGCCCCGCTTCGATTTCGACGCTGCCTTGACGAAGGCGCTGTCGCGCCTTCGCGAGCTCCGGCTGGAGGCGCGCAAAGAGACGTCGCGCTCGCGCCTGCTGGCGCGGCGCGAGGAGTTGGGCCGGCTGCTCGAGGACCCCGGCACGGGGAGCGAGCAGCGGCCTGCGGTCTACGCGGAGCTCCAGCAGATCCACGCCATGCTCTCGGCGCGCGAGGCGGAGCGACGCACGCGCGTGCCCGCCAAGCACGGGCGGGGTCGACGCCGGCGCTAGCCGTCTGGCAGCCGGGGGCCTCGGGAGCGCTCCCGGCGCAGCGCACGCAGGCGCTCGGCGCCGCTTCGGAGCGCATCGACGCCGCTCGTTCCGACGAGCGGCTCGAGCAGCACGCGATCGGCCAGGGCACGAGCGGCCTCGACGTCACCGGCCCGCAGGGCGCCGTCGACGGCGGCCGCGGCCCGCTCCATGGCGCTCGACAGGCAACCGGTCTGCTGGGGCGGCGGCGCCAGGGGCAGCAGCAGCCGCAGCGCCTCGGAGGGCTCGAGCTTGAGCATCCCGCCACCCAGGGCGTGCCCCTCCAGCTCCGCGCTCAACTCGGTGAGCGAGGTCGAGGCGGCGAGCGCCAGCAGGGGCGCGGGCGCCCGTCCGCCGAGCAGCCGCACGGCATGCAGGGTGTTGCAGACGGCCGCTGCACCGGCGTTCACGGCCAGGCGCGGCGCCCGCCCGCTCATGCTCGTCAGCACCAGATCGGGAGGGTCGGTGCGCGTCACGCGGTACCAGGGCCGCCTGTGCCGGACCTTGGTGCGGCGCAGCACGCCCAGGCGCTCGGCGCCGGCCAGGTAGGCGGCTACCGCAGGATCCGCGGCGTCCTCCGGCGCGAGCAGGTAGCCGCTGTGGCCGGCCGCTGCAGCCGCCAGCCAGTCCTCCTCGGTGACGGCCAGCCCAAGGAGCGCGCGCCCGCGGAACAGCGCCGGCCGCAGGTGCCTGGCCGGGATGCCGAGCTCGCTGGCGCGCTCGGGCGAGAGGTGGAAGAAGCGGTTGTCGCCCGTCACGTAGCCGATGCTCACGCTCGCCCGGGTCGCCAGCGTGCTGCACGCGCCGTCGCGGAGGAGCGCGTCCAGTACCGCGTTGGCGTCGGCGGGCAGCCAGGCGTCGTGGAGGCGCGCCTCGCCGCTGATCAGGGCGTCGGCCTCGAGCGTGCGGACGGGCACGGTCTCCAGCCCGCCCGCCAGCCCCCGGCTGGACTCCAGGTGGGCGAGGAAGAAGCCTCGGAACGGCTCGCCGTGGCCGTCGGCCAGCAGCAGCACGGTGCCCTGGTCGAGGCCGGGGAACAGCGCGGAGCGGAACAGGACGAACGTGGTGCGCGCGAAGTGGCGCCTCAGTGCGGCGAGGACCGGGCGGGCGTAGCGGGCGTGGCCGATCTCGCTCGGCACGACCAGGGCCAACCTGCCTGCCGGCGCCAGGAAGCGCTCGGCGTGCAGGACGAAGGCGGCCCAGCTCGAAGCCAGCGGATCGGCGGGTACGCCCGCTGCCGCGGCGATCGCCTGCGCCTGCCTGCGCCGGTCGCGTCCCAGCCGCTGGAAGCGGACGTACGGCGGGTTGCCGATCACGGCGTCGACGGCCGGCCGGGCGCCGGGCGCGACCGCCAGGAAGTCGGCGACGGCGACGTCCGGCTCCGGCACGCCGGCTTCCCGCAAGCGGGCGCGGGCCTGCGCGGCCGCGGCGGCACGCATCTCGATGCCCATGAGGCCGTCGGCGGCCCCGCCCAGGTCCGCCAGGCGGCGGGCCGCCTCCATCAGGAAGACGCCGTCGCCGGCGGCAGGGTCGAGGGCCCGCTCGTGCGGGCGACGCAGCGCCCACCGTGCCAGCGAGCGGGCCACCGGCGCGGGGGTATAGTATGCGCCGACGGACTTCGCTCCGTCCGGTGATCCGTTGGAGGGGTCCCGGCCCACGCCAGGAGTCTACCCGAGCGTCGCGGGCGTGCCGCGGCCTCTGGGGGCTGCGGGGGAGATGTGTCTCGATTGACACGAAATCTGCGCGGTTGTTATGGTTGGTCGGAAACGCTCAAGGGGTTCTTGCCGCGTACGACGCGGTTTTTTGTGCCTCACGCTGCGATCTGGCGACATCACGACAACCTGCCGTAACTCGCTTTGAGGCGGGACGGAAGGAGGGCTGGTTGGAAGCTCAGGGTGAACGACTCCTGCAAGACCTCGTGAACCAGGAGAAGAACCTGGTCGCCAAGGTCGAGGAAGCGCGTGACCAGGCGCGGTCCATCGTCGAAGAGGCCGATGCCGAGGCCGGCCGCATCCTGGATGAGGCACGCGGCAGGGCCGATGCCCTTGCCCGGCAGGAAGCCGACCGGGGCGCCCAGGAAGCCGAAGCTACGCGGGCGGACATGGTCCAGGCCGCGCGCGAGGCCGCAGCCAGGCTGGAGGCGGAGGCGCGCGCAGGCAAGGAGGATGGCGTCGCCCTGGTGATGCAGCGGGTCCTGCCGTGATCGCTCGCATGGAGCAACTCCTCGTCGTCGGCCGTCGCTCGGCGGCCAAGGACGTGCTCATCGGCCTGCAGCGTCTCGGCGTGGTTCAGGTCGAGCGCCTGGAGGCGGGCGAGGAACGCGTGCTTCGCCGCATCGAGCTCGCCGGTGAGGAGCTGCGACTCAAGGAGGCGTGGGACTTCCTGGTGTCGCGCGCCGACGCCCTGCTCGACGCGCTCGACCTGGCGCCCGGCGCCGACGGTGCGCGGGTGGATGCGGGCAACGACCCGGACGCCATGCAGCGCGAGCTGGCTCCGATCGGCGAGCAGATCGACCGGCTCGTGGCCGAACGCGCCGATGCCCGCGACGAGCTCGAGCTCACCGAGACGTACCTCGCCGTGTTCCGGCAGCTGGCGCCGCTGATGGCCCAGCTCGAGGAGGCGAGCTACCTCGACGGGGCCGCCTTCATGGTCCCGGACGACGACTTCGCTGCCCTCGAGCTGGCGCTGGAAGAGGATCTGGACGGCGGCTTCGCGCTGGCCTGGCAGCGTCACGACAGCGAGCGGCTGGTGGTGGGGGCGTGCCTGCAACGCGACCTCGCCCGTCTGCGTGCCACCTTCACGCGTCTCGGGCACGCCGAGATCGCGCTTCCCGAGAGGTACCAGGACCTCGGCGTGGCGAAGGCCGCGCACGTCATGGAGGAGCGCTCGCAGACGCTGCCCAAGCGAATCGCCGTGATCCACGACGAGCTCGCCAAGCTGGCCGCCCAGCACGGCCGGCGTCTGAGCGCGCTGTCCGTGGCGGCCCACAACCACCAGGCCCGCTACGAGCGCCTCGAGGACATGCTCGAAGGGCGCTACGGCTTCGCGCTCTCCGGCTGGGTCCCGGCGGACGACAGTCAGCGCGTGGTGGACGCGCTGCGCCGCCAGTTCGAGGGGGCCGTCGTGGTGACGTCCCGCCCGGCCGACGAGCGCAAGGACCACGGCGTGCCGGTCAAGCTGGACAACCCCGGCTGGATCCGCCCCTTCCAGGGCCTGCTGGCCCTGTTCGAGCCGCCACGCTACGGCAGCTTCGACCCGAGCTGGACGCTGGCGATCTTCTTCCCGATGTGGTTCGGCATGCAGGTGGGAGACATCGGCTACGGGCTGTTCTTCGCCTCCATCGGCTGGTGGCTGAGGCGGCGGGGCGCCGCCGGCAAGAACGTCGACACCGGCCCGCTGCACATCGTGATTCCGGCGCGCATCCTGCGACCGATCAGCACGGTGATCTTCTGGCTCTCGGCCTGGACCGTGGGCTTCGGCTTCCTGTACGGGGAGTTCTTCGGCAACCTGTTCGAGCGCTTCCCGCCGGGGCACCCGCTGTTCTACACGCTGGCGGCCAAGAGCGGGGCGATCGGCGAGGGCGCCGCCCACGTCGGCGGCCTGGTGCACATCGTGCTTCTGCGCGTCGAGGTGTTCGGGCCGCTGCTGCTGGCGTCGACGCTCTTCGGCGTGCTGCAGGTGCTCGGCGGCTGGCTCATCCGCATCGTGTACTCGCTGCGGCATGGCGAGGGCCTGCACCTCTACGAGGCGCTCGGCATGTTCACCGGGATCGTGGCGGTGGTGATCTTCGCCACCGCCTACCAGCTCCACGACGTCGGCACCGCGGTGGTGGTGGTGACGCTGACGCTGCTGGTGGTGTTCGCCGGCTTCGCGTTCCTCGCAAAGAACGGGCTCATGCTGCTCGAGCTGATCTCCAACGGCGGCCACATCCTGAGCTACTTGCGAATCTTCGC
>CAYOXR010000197.1:0-4526 GCA_964407955.1 uncultured bacterium
ACCCAGCACGACATCATCATCATGGCAGCGACCAACCGTCCTGACGTGCTCGACCCGGCACTCTTGCGGCCCGGGCGCTTCGACCGGCAGGTGGTCGTCGACGCGCCGGACGTGCGCGGACGCGAGGCCATCCTCGGCATCCACGCCCGCGGCAAGCCGCTGGCCCGCGATGTGGACCTCCACCGGGTGGCGGTGCGAACGCCCGGCTTCGTGGGCGCCGATCTCGAGAACCTGCTCAACGAGGCGGCGCTGGTCGCCGCGCGCCGCGACCGCCGCGAGATCGAGATGATCGATATCGATGAGGCCGCGGACCGCGTGGTGATGGGTCCGGAGCGGCGGAGCCGCGTCATCAACGAGCGCGAGAAGCGCGTGACGGCCTTCCACGAGGCGGGTCACGCCCTCGCCGCCTACCTGCTCGAGCACGCCGATCCGGTGCACAAGATCACCATCGTGCCCCGGGGGCGTGCGATGGGCTACGTCATGCAGTTCCCGGAGGAGGACCGCATGTCGGCAAGCCGCAACATGCTCCTCGACCGGGTCGCGGTCGCGCTCGCCGGACGCGCGACCGAGCAGCTCGTCTTCGAGGACGTCACCACCGGCGCTCAGAACGACTTCGAGCAGGCGACGCAGATCGCACGCCGCATGGTCACCCGCTGGGGCATGAGCAGCATCGTGGGCCACGTGGCGCTGACGAGCAACGCGGAGTCCTACCTGGGCGACGTCGAGGGCGCGCGGAACTACAGCGAGGACACCGCGCGCGTGATCGACAGCGAGGTCAAGGGGATCCTCGACGCGCAGTACCGGCGCGTCGCCGACCTGATCACCACCCACCGGCCCGACCTCGAACGCGTCGTGAGCGTCCTGCTGGAGCGCGAGACGCTGCACGCAGACGAGTTCGCCACGCTGCTGCGAGGCGATGAGCTGCCGCCGGTGCCCGCCCCGGTGGCCGCCCAACCCGCGCCGGCACGCGAACCACAGCCGCAAGGCAAGGGATCCGGCGAAGGGCCACAAGAGCCCAGGCTGCCTCCCGGGATGCTTCCGAAGCCCGGCTGAAACGCCGTCCCACAGCGGGCAGGAAACCCGCTCTAGTTGCGAAAATTTCACTCGGGGCCGAGAGGGTACCTGATAGACTCCGCTTGATTTACGAGGAGGAGACGTCTATGCCCTCAATGCGCGAGCGCCTGGCGCGCATGCTCAGCCCCAGGATCGAGGCGGTCGGTCTAGAGGTTGGCACCAGCGCGCTGAAGGTGGTGGAGCTGCGGCCTGGCAATCCACCCAATCTTGTCGCGATGGCCGTGCGCCCCATGCCACCTGGTCTGATTCAGGACGACCAAGTGGTCGACGCGCATGGCCTGGCCGACGAGATCAAGGCCCTCCTGGACGAGGCGGGGATTCGCAAGCGCTTCACGGTGGCTGCCGTGAGCAACCGCCAGGCGATCACCCGCAACATCCACGTCCCCAAGATGACGATGCAGGAGCTGGACGAGGCCATCAAGTGGGAGGCGGAGCGATACATTCCCTTCCCCATCGATGAGGTGGTGCTCGACTACTACGTGCTGGACAACCCCGAGGACATCGACGAGGGAAGCCAGCTCGAGGTGGTCATCGCCGCGGCCCGGCTCGACCAGGTGACGCAGCAGGTGGAGTACCTGAAGCAGGCCGGGCTGGAGCCGCTGGTGATCGACGTCAAGCCGTTCACGCTGCTGCGCTCGCTGAAGGGCTCGCTGCTGGGCGAGCACCTCACCAAGACCACCCTCTCGGGCACGAGCTACACCGAGGCGAACGAGATCGGCGTCGTCCTCGAGATCGCCGCGTCGAACACCACCATCACGCTGGTTCGCGGCGAGCGCGTTCTCATGAACCGCAACATCGGCGTCAGCGGGGACGACTTCACCGCGGCCATCCAGCGCTCCTTCGGCCTCGACTTCGACAGTGCCGAGGACGTCAAGCTGGACTACGGCACCGCCACCATCCCCACCGAGGACGAGGAGGAACTGCTCAACTTCGATGCCAAGCGCGAGCAGTTCAGTCCAAGCCGCGTCTACGAGTCGCTCCGCCCGGTGCTGGTGGATCTCACCACGGAGATCCGCCGCAGCCTCGAGTTCTTCCGCGTTCAGACCGGCGACGCCAACATCAGCCGCATGGTGGTCAGCGGCGGCGGCGCCAAGCTTCGCGGCCTCCCCGAAGCCATCGGAGACGCCCTCGGCTTCCGCGTCGAGCTCGGCGATCCGTGGTTGACGGTCCACTTCGACGAGAACCGCTTCGACGCGCAGTTCCTCGAGAAGGTGGGTCCCGAGTTCGCGGTGCCTCTCGGCCTCGCGTTGAGGGGGGTGGCTGGCATTGATTAACGTCAACCTACTTCCCAAGAATCTCAGGCGGGTCCGTGAGCCGGGGTATTGGCGTCTGCTCGCGGTCGTCTTCCCGCTGCTGGTTCTGGGGCTGGCGTTCGTGCTGCAGATGTTCGCCTACCAATCGGCGCAGAACCTTGCGGCCGAGAAGCAGTCGCGCCAGGACGAGCTGGCTCTGCTGCAGCCTTACATCAAGGAGCAGCAGAACCTGCTGCAGCGGCAGCGTGACCTCAACCAGCTGATCGCGGTCAAGAAGTCCGTCGAGCAGAACCGCATCCTGTGGACCGGCGAGATCTCGGGGTTGCTGGAGACGTTGCCGGCACGCGGCAACGGTCCGCGGCCGAACATCGACTTCACCAGCCTCAGCATGACCGCCGTCAACCCGCCCAAGAGCGATCCCAACAAGTACGAGGGCAAGAGCGTCATCGCCGAGGTGAACGTCAACGGTGACGTGGTCAGCCCGCAGGTGTTGGCGGACTTCATCCGCGCGCTGGAGAACTCCACGCGCTACGGCGTCGCCTTCCAGAGCGCAGCCCAGCAGAACAACTCGCCGGACTACAGCTACACCCTCACGGTCGGGGCGCTCGCGCCCACGAGCGGGGGCGGCAAATGAACCTCGGCAACTTCAGCTTCCGAAACATGCGCCAGCGTGACGTGGCGCTACTCGCGATCGTGCTCACGGTGATCATCGGGCTCATCTGGTACCTCTACATGTACCGGCCCACGCAGAAGCGCATCACCTCGTTGCAGAGCGACATCACCACCCTGCAGCGGCAGATCGCCACCGGCGAGCGCGCCAAGGCGAACCTGCCCGACCTTCGCGCCGCCGTCGCCCAGCTCGAGCAGGACCGTCAGGACTTCCTCGCCCAGCTTCCCAAGCAGAGCGACATCTCGGGCCTCATCGACCAGCTTCGCACCTCGGCCGGCGCCAGCGGCGTGCAGGTCGATCGCTTCTCGCAAGGCAGGACACAGGGCGGCGGGCAGCAGAACAACGTTCAGGACGTGCGGCCGATCGGCTTCACCATCGCCACCAGCGGCGACTTCACGCACACCATGGACTTTCTGAGCAAGCTCGAAGCCCTCAAGCGTTTCACGAAGATCGGGCAGGTCTCCATCAACATCTCCGGCAGCAAGAACGCCACCGCCAACCCCGATCTGAGCGCGACGTTCAGGTTCACCGTCTTCGTCTATACGGGCAAGGATCCCGGACCGGTGGCGAGCCGATGACGCTCTCCCGTACCGCACGCATCCTCATCGCGGTCCTGCTGCTTGCCGCGGCGGCATTCTTCTGGGTCAACTTCTTCTCCCGGGAGCAGTCGAGCCCGGCGCCCACGGTGACGGCGACCGCGCCCCGGGCGCCGAAGGCCGCCAACGGTGCCGCCAAGGCGACGGCGGGAACCGCCAAGCCCACCACGGGAACTGCGACGCCCACGACGGGTGCCAGCAAGGCGGGCACCGAGGCGGCCAAGCCGGCGACCGGCGCTCAGGCAACCGCCAAGGGAGCCGAGAAGGCCCCGGTGGTCGTGCCCAGCCACCCGGCCGTGGCCACGCATGACCTGCAGGTCGCGGAGTTGCCGTTCCTGGTCACGCAGCCGCCGCAGCCGAACACCTCCGAGACCGGCGGCAATACATCGCAAGCCACCGCGACGGCCACCAACCAGGTGGCGGCGTCGGCGAAACGCATGACCGTGAACCCCTTCTCGCCCATCCTGATCCGTGCGCCTCAGGCGCGTTCGGCCCCCACGCCGCCGCCCAGGCAGACGGTTGTCACCCAGAAGGCCCCCGCTCCGAAGGTGGAGAAGCCGCTGGCACAGGCTCCGACACCGCAGCCGATCGCGCCTCCTCCTCCGCAAGCGAGCAACCTCCCCGGCGCACTGCCTTCCGGCATGCTGCCCACGACACCCAGCGTGCTTCAGTCGACCCGGGCCCAGGTCCAGGCTCAGACCAAGCCGCCGGCCCCCACGCCGGCACCGGAGAACCTGGGCACGGTCGCCGCTGTGCGCGAGCCTGGGTCGGGCACTGCGGCACAGCTGGGCAACTTGAACAACCCCGACACGCTGTCGGTCGCCCCGACGGTACCCGGCCTCCTCGGACCCGGTCAGCCCACCAAGCCGGCCGCGCCGACGACCACGACGGCTGCCGCCAACGGCAACGGCAAGGCGCCGCTGCAGGCGGGTA
>CAYOXR010000198.1:0-5985 GCA_964407955.1 uncultured bacterium
AAGATGCTGTAGTGGCCGTCGAGCCACGGGGTGGCCGCGAAGGTGATGAAGAACTGCGAGCCGTTGGTGTTGGGCCCTCGGTTCGCCATCGCCACCACGCCGCGCTTGTCGAACTCGAGGTGGGGCGATATCTCGTCGGCGAAGGTGTAGCCCGGCCCGCCCCGGCCGGTGCCGGTCGGGTCGCCGGTCTGCGCCATGAAGCCGGCGAGCACGCGGTGGAACGGCACGCCGTTGTAGAAGCGGTTGAGGGCCAGGAACACGAAGTTGTTGACCGTCCGCGGCGCCTCCTGCGCCAGCAGCCGGATGGTGATGTCGCCTTTGCTGGTGACGAGCACGGCGACGTAGTCGGTGCCTGGCTTGAGCACCTGCTGCGCCTTATCGAAGACCAGCCGGCGCTGGCTGGTCAGGTAGGCGAGCGCCGTATAGCCGGGCGGAAGCGTTACCGCGGCGGACGCTGCGGGCGTCCCGGCCGCCGACGCGCCGCCCGCCGCCTGGCGCGGCGCCTGGCTCGGCGCCTGGCTCGGCGCCGCGGTGGCGGCTGCGGTGGCGGCAGGCTTCGTGGCGTCGCCGCTCGCTGCGGCAGGCCGGCCGCCCAGCGGCCGACGCGCCAACCAGAAGCCGGTGAACACCAGCAGCAAGATGAGCACCACGAGGGCGACGACGCGGGTCATGGCGGGACCGCGCACTCAGGACCGGGGCGCCGGCGGGGCGGCGTCGAGTTGGCGCGCCCGGTCGATGGTGCGTTGCACGGCCAGCCCGTCCTGGACGTCCGCGGCACCTTCGAGAGCGGCGGCGTCGCCGCCGAGCGCGCGGCCCAGGGCCTCGGCGAACAGCACGCTGCCGGCAGCGAAGCCCGAGGCGCGGAAGCGGTTGGGGACGATGGCCGGCAGGGGCGTGAGGTACTCCTTGAGCGGACCGCCGCGCTTTCCGAAGTAGAGCTTGAGCGAGCGATCGATGACCAGGCTCCCCTCGGTTCCGCGGACGGTGAACAGGTCGATGGCGTCGTCGAGAGCGGCGGCGTGGAGAAGCGCGGTGCCCACCGCGTCGCCCACCTTGAACGTGAGCGAGGCGATGTCCTCAGCCGTCACCGCGCGCTCGACGCCGTCGGCGTCCAGGCGCGTGGGGTAGACCCGGCCGAGACTCGCACCGCGCAGGTCGATCTCGCCATCGAGTAGCCAGCGCACGGAGTCCAACACGTGGCAGCCCAGTGCGCCCAGGATACCGCCGCCTTGAGCGACGTCCGACCACCACGTCCACGGCCGGGTCGGGTCGACGCGCATGCGGTTGGCGACCCGGGCAGTGACGGTGACGACGCGGCCGATGGCGCCGGAGCGGATCAGCTCGCGGGCCTTGCGCCGAGCCGGCGTGAAGCGCAGCTCGTGGTCCACCAGTGCCAGCCGCCCGCTCGCGTCACGAGCGGCGGCGGCGATGGCCTCCGCGCCGGCGACATCGACGCCGAGCGGCTTCTCGCACAGCACATGACGCCCGGACGCGAGCACGGCCGTGACCTGCTCGACGTGGTACGCCGGTGCGCTGGTCACCGCCACGACATCCACATCCATGTCGAGCAGGTCGCGCCACGAGCCGGTCGCCGATGCGACGCCGTGGCGGTCTGCGATGCTCCGCGCGCGGGCGGGGTCGCGGCTGGCCACTGCCGCCACCTCCACGCCGCCGGCCTGGAACGCGGGGATGAGCACACGATCGGCCCAACCCGTACCGATCACAGCCACACGCGCGCTCACGCCATCCGCTCCCGTGCCCACATACGGCCCGTAGTTTACCCGCTGGGCGTGCGAGCACGTCGACGCCGGACACGCGTGGCCCGTCCCCGGCGGGGCCGCTGCCACGAGTGCCCAGCGGTTCGAGACGGCTGCGACCCAGGTCGACGCCCGGCGAGCGGCGCTCGGCGCACGAGCGCGGGCGCAGGCGCCCAGCAGGCCGCAGCCTGGACGCTCAGAACGGCACTTCGGGAGGCTGCCCCGCCGCGTGCCGGGTTCCGTTGCCGTTGGGCCTGCTCTCCAGCAGCCGCCGCCTGTCCAACGTCACGGCGGTCCGCAGCCATGGGCACGACGCCTGCAGCTCGGCCAGCCGCTGCAGATCCACGCGCACGCTCGACGTCGCGTAACTCGCCGTGCCCTGGGGCCCCGACACCTCCAGCTGCACCGGCGTGGCGCCGCTCAGATCGTCCAGCAGCGAGCGCAACTCCAGCAGGTGATGGCGGCCCACCTGCGACAGGTCGAAGCGGAGCACCGCTACCTCCAGCCCGGCGTCCCGCGCGTCCCAGCGGACGAGCCGCTCGGCGACCAGCCGCACGCCGTCGCCGTCCTCGGACGCCTCGGCCACCACCACGGCCGGCGCGTCCTCGGCGAGCAGGTGCGCCATCGACTCGTAGCTGCGGCTGAACGCCACCAGCTCGCGCGCGCCGGACTCGTCCGCGATCTCGAAGCGCGCCATCATGGTGCCCTTGCGCGTCGGCCGCTTCACGACGTTCTGCAAGATGCCCGCCAGCACCAGGCGTACGCGCCCGCCCGCGCGATCTGGCAGGTTCTCCCGGTAGTGGCGCTCCACGGCGTCGACCGGGCAGGTGGCGGCCTCGGCCAGACCGGGGTAGGAGTTCATAGGGTGGGCGCTGATGTACAGGCCGAGGGCATCCTTCTCGAAACGCAACCGCTGCAGCTCGCTGAGCGGCTCGCCGCCCGACAACGTGGGGGGCTTGATCTCCTCGGCTCCGAACAGGCTGGTCTGGCCCTGCGCCGCCTGCTCCCGCTGCACCGTGCCCCAACGCAGCGCCGGCTCCAGGTTGGCGAGCAGGACATGCCTCGCGCCGAGCCGGTCGAAGGCGCCGGCCTTCACCAGGTGCTCGACGGCGCGCTTGTTGACCAGGGTGCTGTCGATGCGCCGGCAGAAGTCGAACAGGTCGACGAACTCGCCGCCGGCCCGGCGCTCGGCAAGGATGTGGTCCACCGCCGTGTCGCCGACGTTCTTGATGCCGTACAGCCCGAAGCGGACCAGGCCGCCCACCGGCGTGAAGTCCGCGTTGGAGTCGTTGATATCCGGGGGCAGCACCTCGATGCCCATGTGGCGCGCGTCGGCCACGTACTCGGCAACCTTGTCCGAGTCGCCGCGCTCCACCGTGAGCAGGGCCGCGGCGAAGGCCACCGGGTAGTGGGCCTTGAGGTACGCGGTCTGGTAGCCCAGCACGGCGTAGGCGGCCGCGTGCGACTTGTTGAAGCCGTAGTTCGCGAACTTCTCCAGCAGGTCGAAGATGCGGTTGGCTTCAGGCACCGGGATCCCCTTGCCGGCGGCGCCCTGCTCGAAGACCTGGCGGTGCTTCACCATCTCCGCGACCTTCTTCTTGCCCATGGCGCGCCGCAAGAGGTCGGCCTGTCCCAGCGAGTAGCCCGCGACCGCCTGCGCGATCTGCATGATCTGCTCCTGGTAGACGGGGATGCCGTAGGTCTCTGCGAGGATGGGGGAGAGCAGGCTCTCGGAGGCCGGGAAGTCGGAGTAGTCGACTGCCTCCTCGCCGCGGTGGCGGCGCAGGTAGGCAGGGATGTTCTCCATGGGGCCGGGCCGGTACAGCGCGTTCACCGCGACGAGATCCTGGATGCGCCTGGGCCGGAGCTTCTTGAGGGTGTCGATCATGCCCGGCGACTCGAACTGGAACACGCCGGCGGCGTCGCCGCGTGAGAGCAGCTCGTAGGTGGCGGCATCGTCCTGCGCGAAGTCGTCGGGCTGGAGCTCGTCGCCATGAGCGTCGCGGACGATCTTCACGGCGGCCTCGATGAACGACAGAGTGCGCAGGCCGAGGAAGTCCATCTTGATGAAGCCGAGCTCCTCGACCGACCCCATGTCGTACTGGCACACCACCGGCCCATCCCCGACGCGGAACACGGGCGCGAGCTCCTGCACGGGTCGGCTCGAGATGATGACGCCGGCGGCGTGCACCGAGGCGTGGCGGGTGAGCCCCTCGAGTGTCTGCGCCACGTCGACGTACGCCCTCGCCCCGGCCTCGTACAGCTCCCGGAACTCGGGGACCTCCTCCCTGGCACGCTCGATGCTGACGCTGCGGCCGTAGACCACCGGCACCAGCTTGGAGATCCGATCCGCCTCGACGTAGGGGGCCTCCATCACGCGCGCCGCGTCCTTGATCGCGGCACGCGAGGCCATCGTCCCGAAGGTCGCGATATGGGCCACCTTGTCGTCGCCGTACCTTTCGCGCACGTAGTCGATGACCTCGCCACGGCGTACGTCGGAGAAGTCGATGTCAAAGTCCGGCATGGAGATTCGCTCGGGGTTCAGGAAGCGCTCGAACAGCAGACCGAAGGCGAGGGGGTCGATGTTGGTGATGCGCAGCGCGAAGGCCACGATCGAGCCGGCACCGGAGCCCCGGCCGGGACCCACCGCGATGCCGTTGTCCTTGGCCCAGTTGATGAAGTCGGCAACGATCAGGAAGTAGTCCGGGAAGCCCATCGCCACGATGACGCCGAGCTCGTACTCGGCGCGCCGCAGCACGGCGACCGCCGGCTCCTCCCGGTGCTGCTCGAAGGCGTCGAGATGCGGGTACACGTAGCGGTCGTAGGTCTCGTCCTCGCGCCTGGTGCGGCGCCCCCGCTCGCCCTCGCGGGCCAGCGCAAGCAGCACGGCGTCGACGTCCATCGTACGCACGGATTCCGCGTCCTGCGCCTCGGCCAGGTAGTCGCGAAAGAGGCCCTCATCGACCTCCGGATAGCGCCGCATGAGCCCGCGGTAGGTGTCGATGCGCAGCTGCTCGGCGAGGCTCCGGCCCTCCGGCAGCGGCAGCTCGGGCATCTGGTACACGCGCTTGTTGCCGATGGGCAGCACGACGTCGCACCTGTCGGCGACCACCAGGCTGTTCGACAGCGCACCGGGGTACTCGCTCTCGGGCAGCGCCGCCGCCATCTCCTGTGGCGTCTTCACGTAGAACTCGTCGCAGGGGAAGCGGAAGCGGCCGGGGTCGGAGAGCACCGTCTTGGTCTGGATGGCGAGGAGCGCCTCGTGAGCCCGCGCGTCCCCCTTGCGAACGTAGTGGCCGTCGTTCGTTGCCACCATACCGAGCCCGTGGCGCTGCGCGAGGTCCTTGAGCACGGGGTTGAGACGCCGCTGCTCGTCGAGGCCGTGGTTCTGCAGCTCGATGAAGAAGTCGTCGCCGTAGATGGCCAGGTACGCCTCGAGCATCCGTTCGCCTTCGTCCTCGCCGAAATCGAGAACGGCCCGGGGGATCTGCGCACCCAGACATCCGGACAGGGCGATCACGCCCTGGCTGTGCTCGGCGAGCAGCTCGTGATCCACCCGGGGCTTCATGTAGAAGCCCTCGAGGTAGGCGCGGCTGGAGAGCCGGCACAGATTCTGGTAGCCGGTGAAGTCCTTCGCCAGCAGCGTCAGGTGGTAGTAGCCGCCGTCGAGGTTGCCCGACGGCCGACGCTTCTCGAAGCGCGACCCGCTCGTCACGTATGCCTCGAGCCCGAGGATGGGCTTGACGCCCTGCGCCAACGCCGCCTTGTAGAACTCGACCGCCCCGTGCATGTTGCCGTGATCGGTCATGGCGACGGCGGCGTCACCCGGTGTCACCTCACGGACCCAACGCACCAAGTCGGTGATGCGCGCGGCGCCGTCCAGAAGGCTATAGGCGGTGTGTTGGTGGAGATGGGCGAAGGCGGGCGCGTCGACGCTCGGCATGGCCCATGCTAACCTCGCGCACGCCGCGGCGGGCCTCGAGGCGTGGCGCCCGGGGAGGCCGGGCGACCCGCCGCGAGGAGGGTGCGGGCGCCGCCGGCCAACGATCGCCAGGACACCCGTTCAGGGGCCAAAGGTCGCGTTGACAGCGCAAAAACGGGCATGCTACGCTTCACTAGCCCGGTGCCCGCGGGGGGCGTTGGGGCGGGTCACGGCGCCGTAGCCAAGGGGTAAGGCAGAGGTCTGCAAAACCTCGATTCACCGGTTCGAATCCGGTCGGCGCCTCCA
>CAYOXR010000199.1:0-6897 GCA_964407955.1 uncultured bacterium
CGCCGGGCTCGCAGACCTCGCCGCTCCAGGTCCTCAACGCCGCCCTCATGCCGGGTGAGAAGCCGTGAGGCGGGTCCGGGCCCTGCTGTCACTGCTGGGGCTCGCTGCCCTGCTGGCCGGCTGCACGGGCACGACGCCGAACATCCCGCCGCTGCTGCTGGCGCTGGGCCGCAGCAACCCGAGCAGCGGGAATCCGGAGATGGTGCTGGTGGAGGATAACTTCCCCAACGCGCCGCGTACGCTCACAGTGGTTCCCAACAGCGCGCAGACCTTGACGTACCCGGCGGTGGCGTCCGACGTGGTCGACCGCGCGGGCGCGCGCAGCGCCATGGTGGTGCTCACGCGCGACCTGGCCGGCGGAACGAGCCCCGCCTCACGCCTGCTGACGTTCAACCTCGCCAACATCGACCCCGCCGCGCCCACGGCCTTCCAGCAGACGTCGACGCCGATCCAGCTCACCGGCGCCCCAGCGACCAATCCGGTGTTCAGCGGCTCGAACGGGCCCTGGTGCTTCAACGGCGTCACCGTGTCGCTGACCGGACGCTACGTGACGCTGCTCGACGATCCCCTGGCCTGCGGCGACAGCTCCCGCTACCCGCGGCTGTACCAGCTCGACACCTCGACGACGCCGCCCACGGTCAAGCCCGTGGTCCTCGCGAGCGGCGTGCAGACCACACTGGCAACCGTGCCGTTCGACGACCAGGCGAGCACCAACGAGACGCTCTACTTCCTCGTGTCCGGCACCACGTACGCTCAGGTGTTCGCCGACCCGGTGCCGCACACCAGCGCGACCGCGCCGACAAACCCGATCGCCAGCCTGCCGAGCCTGCAGCAGACGGTGCTGCTCGGCATCAACGACCAGCTCGGCGACCTCAGCCAGCTGGTGGCGATCACCAACCAGGACCCGTACGCCGTCAACAGCAACACCTCGGACATCCAGGCCTTGAACGTGAGCACGAACGCCTACACCGACAAGCAGACCGTCGACGGCGCGCGCGCCCTCGCCGTGGACCCGGCGGGAATCACCAGCCAGGCGGTGGTGGCGGGCTCGAGCCAGCTGGCGGTACACAGCAGCCCCGGCGTCAGTCCCCCGGCGGAGACGCTAGCCACCTATGGCTTGACCGGCGTAGCGGCGGCCATCGACCCCCTCAACCAGTTCGCCTACGTCGTGGACGACAACCAGATCACCGTGCTGGACCTGCTACAGGTCACCACCTGCTCGACGACGGCCTGCTGGTATGCCGCCTTCCATCCGGTGCTTTCGTTGCCCACCAACCCCGCCACCAGCCAGGTCGTGACGACCCTGGCCCTGGCCCGCTCGGCGCCGTGACGTCCTGACCCCGCCGCGCCCCCGGTCGGGGTGCGCCCGGTGCGACTAGGTGGCCGGCTCGGGAACCTCGCCGAGGCCGGCGATGCCGCTGCGGATGCGCTCGAGCAAGCCCACCTCGAGGGCACGGTGAGCGGTCCTGAGCGCACTCGTCACCGCACGGTCGTCCGCACTGCCGTGGCCGATGAAGGCGTAGCCGTCGACGCCGAGAAGCGGCTGCGCGCCGTACTCCGCAGGATCCATGCGCGCCGCGATGGCCCGCAGCCTGGGCCTGACCAGCAGGCCGCCCAGGCGGCTACGTAGATCGCTCCGCAGCGCGTCGCGCACCCAGGAGAACAGCTCGCGGGCTTCGCCTTCGGCCAGCTTCAGCACCACGTTGCCGGTGAAACCGTCGGTGACCACCACGTCGGTCAGCCCACGGAACAGGTCGCGCCCCTCCACGTTGCCGTGGAAGCGGATCCCGGGCGTTTGGCTCAGCAACGCGTGCGCCTTGAGGACGAGCTCGTTGCCCTTCTCCGGCTCCTCGCCGATCGACATCAAGCCCACGCTCGGCGACTCGACCCCCCACACGGTGTCCACGAACACCGAGCCCATCACCGCGAACTTCTGCAGGTGAACGGGGCGGCACTCGGCGTTGGCGCCCACGTCGATCAGCCCCACGAAGCCGTCCTTGACCGGGATGTTGGCCAGGATGCCGGGGCGTTCCACGCCCCGCAGCCGGCCCATCACGAACAGCGCTGCCGCCATCGTCGCCCCGGAGTGCCCCATCGACACCAACGCCGACGCCTCGCCGTCCTTGACCATTCGGGCCGCCACCATCACGCTGCTGTCGCGGCGGCGGCGGACGTCGGCGGCATGCTCGCTCATGTCGATGACGTCACCGGCGTGCCGGACCGGCAGCGTGGCGCCATGCGCGGCCAGGCGCGCCTTCAGCGTCGCCTCGTCCCCGACCAGCACGACCTCGATTCCCTCGCGGTTGGCCCGCACGGCACCTTCGACCGCGGCGTCCGGCATCCGGTCGCCACCCATGGCGTCGAGCGCGATCGGGTCCATACCGAGGCAGTATAGCTCCGGTCTCGAAAGTCGCCGGGCACCCGCTAGACTGTCGGGCGTGGACGTTCGCACCTTCGAAGCCCCCTGCGGAGAACGCCTCGACGTGGCCATCGCCATGGCGTTGGAGCTGTCTCGCACCTATGCCAAGGAGCTGGTGAGCGAAGGCTACGTGACCATCGACGGCCGGCCCGTGGGCAAGGCCGCCCACAAGCTGGGTGGCAGCGAGATCGTCTCGGTGTTGCTGCCGCCGCCGAGACCCGTCCGCGTCGAGCCGGAGGACATCGAGCTGGACATCATCTACGAGGACCAGGACCTGGCCGCGATCAACAAGCCACCCAACCTGGTGGCTCACCCCACCGCCACGCTGCGCTCCGGTACGGTGGTGAACGCGCTGCTCGGCAGGATGTCGCTCTCCAAGGAGAAGCTCTTCGACCCTGCGGACGACGCCTACCGGCCCGGCATCGTTCACCGCCTGGACAAAGAGACCTCCGGCGTGATGGTGGTGGCGAAGAACGACGCCGCCCATCGGCACCTGGCGGCCTCGTTCAAGAAGCGTCTCACCGAGAAGGAGTACGTCGCCATCGCCGTCGGCGAGCTGGACGATGCGGTGCATCTCGACGCCGCCATCGGCAGGCATCCAGTCAGGCGGCAGCAGATGACGGTCGGCGGGGACCAGCCGAAGACCGCCGTGACCGCCTTCCGGACCATCGCCCGCATCCCCGGCTACACGCTCGTCAAGGCCAAGCCGCACTCCGGCCGGACACACCAGATCCGCGTCCACCTGGCGCACCTCGGCGCCCCCGTGCTGGGCGACGTGCTGTACGGGCGCACGTCGGAAGCGATCGCGCGCCAGGCGCTCCACGCCTACCGCCTGACGGTGCCTCACCCGCGTGACAACCAGGCGATCACCTTCATCGCCCAGGTGCCGGTGGACATGGTCAGCGCCTGGCTTCGCCTCGGCGGCCGCTGGCCCCCGAGCGACGACGAGGCCCTTTAGCGGTGGTGTCGCCCCTTTGGCTGCTGGTATACGTCCTGCTGTTGCTGGCGGTGGTGTTCGCCGCCCTGGGCGTGATCGGCCTGCGCCGCCGCGGGCGCTTCGGCGGGGTCGTCCACTTCCTGTCCTCGCTCCTGCTGCTGTGCCTGTCCGCGCTGGCGCTGGCGGTGGCCGTCGGCGTGCACGGCTACCAGGCCTTGACGCGTGAGGTGACGGCGGCGACCGTCGACGTGACTCGCCTCGCGCCCCGCACCTACCGCGCGCAGGTCACGTTCCCCGATGGCACCGCCAAGAGCTTCCGGATCGAGGGGGACGAGCTGTACGTCGACGCTCACATCTTGAAGTGGAAGCCCATGGGCACCCTGCTGGGCCTGCACACCGGCTACCGTCTCGACCGCATCGAGGGGCGCTACGCCAGCATCGAGAACGAGCGAACCCAGCCGCACACCGTCTACGTGCTGCAGCCTGGCGGGCGGATCGACCTGTTCGACCTGGCGCGGCGCTACACGGTGCTGTCGCCGTTCGTGGACGCGCGCTACGGCAGCGGCACCTTCGTCCCGCTCAACGGTGGCGGGCGCTTCCTGATCCGCGTCTCCACGAGCGGCTTGCTGGTGCGACGCGCCGGAGGCGCATCGGCCGTGCCATCCAACGGCACCCGGTAGACTAGACCGCGGACAGCTCCTGAAAAGGACGGTGGTCGCGTGCCGCCCGCGGATCTACCTGACTGGCGGCTCGACGGCGACCATCGTGGCCTCGACGGCTCCGCCTTCCGGCGCGGCAGCCTGGCCCCAAAGCGGAGCGAGTCGAACGCTACGAGGCGCTCGCGGGAAGGTTGACGTCATGAACTACCGTGATCTCTTCGAACTCTCCGGCAAGCACGCCCTGGTGGTGGGCGCCGGCTCCGGCATCGGCCGGGCCGTCGCCGCGGGCCTCGCCGACTTCGGCGCTTCGGTCACCTGCGCCGACGTCAACGCGGAGGCCGCCGATGCGGCCGCGGGCGAGGTCGCGGCGCGCGGCGGCAAGGCCGACGCCGCCGTCGTCGACATCACCCAGGAAGCGCAGGTCGGCGAGCTGGTGACAGGCCTGAGCAAGCTCGACGTGGTGGTGTCGACGCCTTCGATCAACGTGCGCAAGCCGCTCCTGGACGTTTCTGTCGAGGAGTTTCAGCGCGTCATCGATCTCAATCTGAAGGGGAACTTCCTGGTGATGCGCGCCGCCGGGCGGCGCCTGGCCGAGCAGGGCAAGGGTAGCCTGGTGATCTTCTCCTCCATCCGCTCCCAGGTGGTCGAGCCGGGTCAGGGCGTGTACGCCGCCACCAAGGCCGGAACGCTGCAGATGATCCGCGCCCTGGCCGCCGAGCTGGGGCCGAAGGGGGTCCGCGCCAACGCCGTCGCGCCCGGCGTCGTGGAGACGCCGTTGACGGCGCAGATCAAGAACCAACCGTCGTGGTACCGCGCCTACGCCGAGAAGGGCGCGCTGGGCCGGTGGGCCCAACCCAGCGAGATGGTCGGCGCCGTGGTGTACCTCGCCAGCGACGCGTCCAGCTTCGTGACGGGCTCGCTCCTGCTCGTGGACGGCGGCTGGACGGCGGTGGACGGCCGCTTCACGCCCCCGCTGTGAGCCTGAGCGCCGCGGCCCGCAGGGCGGCCGACGCCGTCGACCCGCAGCGGGTCGCCTCGCTCGCGCAGGGACTGGTGCAGTGCCGCAGCGTCGTCGAGCCCGGGCGCGGCAGCGACGAGCACGAGGCCGCGGCCTTCGTCGCAGCGGCCCTGCGCGAGGCGGGCTTCGAGCCGGTGATCGAGGAGGTCGCGCCCGGGCGTCCCAACGTCATCTGCGACTGGGCGGGCAGCGCCTTCGACGCGACCTGTCACCGCACGCTGATGCTCGAAGGACACAGCGATGTCGTCACCGAGGGCGACGCCAGCCAGTGGCGGGTGCCGCCGTTCGAGGGTCGGATCGACGGTGACGTGCTGCATGGCCGCGGCAGTGCGGACATGAAGGCCGGCGTGGCGGCGGCCATGGCGGCGCTGGAGGCGGTGAGGGGCGCCGCGCCCGACGTGCCGGGACGCATCCGCCTGGGCGTCGTCGTCGACGAAGAGGCCATGATGCTGGGCATCAAGCACTTCGTCGAGCAGGGCTGGGCCGACGAGGTGAGCGGCGCCATCGTCTGTGAGCCCGAGGAGAACGAGATCTGCCTGTTCCAGAAGGGCGCCATGCGCGTCAACGTGCGCGTGCGCGGGGTGATGAGCCACGGCGCCATGCCGTACGCCGGCGTCAACCCGATCATGGGGCTGGCGGACTTCGTGACCGGGGTGCGGGAGATCGAGCGCGCCGAGCAGGCGCGCCTGGGAACGCACCCGCATCTCGGGCTGCCGTGGCTCACGCCAACCATCGCCTCCGCGCCGGCGAGCGCCGAGGCTCAGCACAACGTCATGCCGGACGAGGCCCACCTGGCGCTCGACATCCGCACCGTCCCCGGCCAGGATCACGACGAGCTGATGGCGCGTCTCCGCACGCTGGCGGACCGGCTGGAACGCGGCACCGATCGTCTCTCGATCGCGGTCGACTGCTTCGAGTCACGCCCGTGGACGAAGACGTCCGGGGCCGACCCGCTCGTGCGCGCCGTGGAGACGGCGTACCCCGCGGTGATGGGCTCGGAGCCACGTTACGGCGGCGTACCCGGAGCCACCGACGGCACCATCCTGTGGGCCCGGCGCAACATCCCCATCGTGACGCTGGGGCCGGGGGATCGAACCATCCCCCACCAGGTGGACGAGTTCGTTCGCCTCTCCGAAACGGTGGCGGCCGCGCGTCTTTACGCCGCCGCAGCCGTGGAGTACTTTGGACTCGAAACCCAGACCGAAGCCGTAGGAACGGGCGGCTGATGCCGCCCGGACGTGGGCCCGGCCACCGTCGAAGGAGGAATGCCATGAAGCGATCGCTGTTGCTCCTGGTTGCACTGAGCCTGACCGCCAGCCTGGCTTGGGCGGCCCCTCCACCCCCGCAATACGGCGGGACCGTCACGGTGGGCATCACGGCCGATCCGCCCGGTTGGGACCCGACGGCGTCCACCTCCCAGGCGATCGCGCGCGTCATGTACCACAACGTCTACGAGGGCCTGGTGCGGCTCGACCGGAGCGGCAAGATCGTGCCGGCGCTCGCGAAGTCGTGGACGGTCAGCCCGGACGGCAAGACGCTCACCTTCCAGCTCCGCAGCGGCGTGAAGTTCCACGACGGCACCCCCTTCACCGCCGAGGACGTGGTGAAGACGTTCGAGCGCGCCAAGGACAAGAGCTCGGGCCACACCCATCCGGAGTACTACGCCTCCATCGACACGATCGACGTCGGCCCCAACAACACCGTCGTCTTCCACCTGAAGCAGGCCAACTCCACGCTGCTGTTCAACCTCGCCCGTCCCGACTCGATCATCTACCCGCCGTCGGAGGCGGCCACGCAGCGCAGCCATCCCATCGGCACGGGGCCGTTCAAGTTCGTCAGCTACACGCCGGGCAGCGAGGTCGTG
>CAYOXR010000200.1:0-3154 GCA_964407955.1 uncultured bacterium
TCACCGATGATGTCGATGAGCTTGAGCCGGAGCGCGTAGACCTCCTTGAGGTACTGGAGATCGACGGTGGTGACCATGGTGCCCACGCCGTGGCGGCTCACCACCAGACCCTCGAAGGTGAGCCGCTGCAGCGCCTGGCGGATGGGCGTGCGGCTCACGCCGAACTCGTCGGCCAGCGCGTTCTCGCTCAGCATCGCGCCGGGCGGGTAGCGCAGCAGGCAGATGCGGTCGCGAAGCTCGCCGTAGATGGCGTCGACGCCGCGAGAAGAACCGCTGGACGAGCGCTCTTGCATACTTTTTCAGGCGCCTTCTTCCTCATGACGTGCCGGATGAACCGCGAACGTGTAAGAAGATGGTTGACCGGCGGCGAATTGTAGCCCTAGAATGCGGGCAGCGAGCAGGTTGTATACAAGTTGTAGACAACGTGAGTCTACGCGTCCCGCCGAGAGCTTGTCAACCTCGGGGCCGGGACGGAAGGGACGATGGATGCGGCAACGCGAGGATCTCGTCTTCCCCATGCACGAGTATCAGCGGCGGCTGGCCGGTGTGCGCCGCGTCATGGCCGAGCGCGAGCTCGACGCCATGCTCACCACCACGCCCGAGAACATCTGCTACCTCACCGGCTTCGACTCCCCTGGACACTACTGGTTCCAGGGCATGGTGGTCCCGATGGAGGGCGAGCCGTTCACCTTCTCGCGGCTGCTCGAGACCAGCGGTGTGGAGGCCGGCACCTGGGTGGAGCTCAACTACGGCTACCACGACAGCGACGACATCCCGGCGTCACTGGCCGCGCGCCTTCTGGAGGCCGGGCTGGCCGCATCGCGCATCGGCTTCGAGCAGGATTGCTGGTTCTTCACGGCTTCCCAGCAGCAGCGCCTCGTCCACTCGCTACCCACCGCCGAGTTCGTCGACGCCTCCGGTCTGATCGAGGGGCTGAGGCTGGTCAAGTCCGATCTGGAGGTCGAACAGATCCGCCGCGCCGCCCGCGCTGCCGCGGCAGGCATGCGCGCCGGGATCGACGCCGTCGCCGCCGGGCGCACCGAGGACGACGTCGCAGCCGAGCTCACCGCCGGGCTAATCCGTGGCGGCAGCCACTGGCCGAGCATCATGCCCTTCATCGCCTCGGGCGAGCGGGGCGCCATCGGCCACGCCACCTGGAACGGGCGGGTCATCCAGCCGCACGACAGCGTGTTCCTGGAGGTCGGCGGCTGCCGCAACCGCTACCACGCCGCCATGATGCGCACGGTGGTGGTCGGCAGGGCCGACCCCGACCTCAAGCGAGCCTTCGACGTGGTGCTGGAGTCGTTCGACGCCGCCATGGACGCCATCAAGCCGGGCGTGCCTGCGGGCGAGGTCGACCGCGTCAGCCGCGCCGTGATCGCCGGCGCCGGCTTCGGCGACAACCAGGCCTCGCGAACGGCATACTCCATCGGGATCGCGGTCCCGCCGGACTGGGGCGAAGGCCAGATCCTGAGCATGAAGCCCGGCGAGGGCAGGTCGCTTCAGACGAACATGACCTTCCACCTGCTGCCCTGGGTGCAGATCCCCGGCAAGGGCGGCGTCGGCTGCACCGAGACGGTACGCGTCACGGCGACCGGCTGCGAGCGCCTGACGGACTTCCCCAGGGAGCTGTTCGAAGCCTGAGGGCCGCGCCTCAGCCGGACGCCAGAGGCGCGATCGGCGCGAAGTCCTCGCCAGCCCTGGCCTCCAGGGCGGCGGCGACGCGCAGCAGGCGAGCGTCCTGCAGTGGCGGCGCCAGCAGCTGCACGCCGGTGGGCAGGCCCTCGCCGCTGCGGCCCGCCGGCACGCTGACAGCGGGCAGCCCCGACAGGTTGGCCAGGCACGTGCACACGTCGCCGACGTACATGGCAAGCGGATCGTCGAGCTTCTCCCCCAGCCGGTAGGCGGAGCTGGGTGCCGTGGGGGTGAGCAGCACGTCGGCGTGCTCGAAGGCGCCGGCCAGGTCGTCGGCGATCACGCGCCGCACCTTGAGCGCCTTGCCGTAGTAGGCGTCGTAGTAGCCTGCCGAAAGCGCGAAGCTGCCCATCAGCACGCGGCGCCGCACCTCGCGCCCAAGGGTCCGGCCCCGCGAGCGGCGCATCACCGCTTCCTGCCCGTCGGCGTCCGCGCCCACGCGCGCGCTGTAGATCATGCCGTCGTAGCGCGCCAGGTTGCTGCTCGCCTCGGCGGTGGCCACCAGGTAGTAGGCGGCGACGGCATGCCGCACGCTGGGCACGCTCACCTCGCCCACCTCGGCGCCCAGCGCGTCCAGCGCCCGCACCGTGCGCTCGAGGCCTTGCAGCACGCCGGGCTCGTTGCCGTCGCCGCTCAGCTCCCGCAGCACGGCCACCCTGAGGCCGTCGAGAGCGCGGCCGTCGGCGCCGTCCCCCTCGACCAGCAGCGCGCGCAGGTCGTCAACGCCGACGTCGAGGCTGGTGGCGTCGTGCGGATCGGCTCCGGCCATGGCGGCGAGCGCCAACGCGGCGTCGCGGCTGCTGCGCGACAACACCCCCACCTGCTCGAGCGAGCTGGCGAAGGCGACCACGCCGTAGCGGGACAGGCGGCCATAGGTGGGCTTGACGCCGAGCACTCCGCAGAACGCCGCAGGCAGCCGCACCGAGCCGCCGGTGTCGGTGCCCAGCGCCAGCGGCACCACGCCCGCCGCGACGGCCGCAGCGGAGCCTCCCGACGATCCGCCCGGCACGCGCGTCTCGTCCCACGGGTTCAGGACCGGCCCGAATGCAGAGTTCTCGTTCGTGGAGCCCATGCCGAACTCGTCCAGGTTGCTCTTGGCTATCACCACCGCACCCGCCGCCTCCAGCCGCGCCACGGTGGTGGCGCTGTACGGCGGCGTGAAGGCGTCGAGCGCCAGCGAGCCGGCGGTGGTCCGAACCCCTTCCAGGCACAAGTTGTCCTTCACCGCCACCGGCACGCCGGCCAGCAGGCCCGGCTCCTCGCCGCGCGCCACCGCCGCGTCGATCTCGGCGGCGCGCGCCAGCGCCCGCTCGGAGGTCACGGTCACGAAGGCGTTGAGGCGGCTTGCCGCCTCGGCGCGCGCCAGCGCCGAACGCACGCCCTGTTCGGCGCTCTGCACGCCGCGCCGGACCGCGGATGCGGTGTGCCAGGCGCTCGTCATGCGCGCGAGCATACCAGA
>CAYOXR010000201.1:0-1630 GCA_964407955.1 uncultured bacterium
CGCCGCCGGGTGCCGCTGCGCCGACGTGACGCTCGGCCTGACCAGACCGGACGCCTGCCCGCTGTTCGCCGCGCGTTGTACGCCCGACAGCCCGTACGGGCCCTGCATGGTCAGCCATGAAGGCACCTGCCGGGCATGGCACCAGTACGGCATGGCCCGCGGGCCGATCGCCGTGCGCACGAGCAGTACGGAGGTCGGCCGTGGCCCGCTATGAGACCATCCGCCTGGCGCACGGCAGCGGCGGACGCCTCACCGCCGACCTGATCCGAGACGTCTTCGCGGCCACCTTCGACTCCGAGCCGCTCGCCGCGCTCACCGATGCCGCCGTCCTGGCCAACCCGGGCGGCCGTCTTGCGGTCACGACCGACGCGCACTCGGTCACGCCCTGGCGCTTTCCCGGTGGGGACATCGGTCGCCTGGCCGTCGCCGGCACGGTCAACGACCTGGCCGTGATGGGCGCGGCCCCGCGCTACCTGTCGGCGGCCTTCGTACTCGAGGAGGGCTTCAGGCTGGACGACCTGGCGGAGGTCGCCCGCTCCATGAAGGCCACCGCGGACGAGGCGGTCATCACCATCGTGGCGGGCGACACCAAGGTTGTCGAGCGCGGCAAGGGCGACGGCATCTACATCGCCACCGCCGGCGTGGGGTTCGTTCCCGAGGGGCGTGACATCGGCCCGCACCGCCTGGAGCCCGGCGGCCTGCTGCTCGTGAACGGCACGCTGGGCGATCATGGCATCGCCGTGATGGCGGCTCGCGACGGTCTCGACCCGTCCGGCGACCTGCGCAGCGACGTGGCGCCGCTGGCGTCGCTCGTCGATGCGCTGCTCGCGGCGGCCCCCGGGGTGCACTTCCTGCGCGACCTGACGCGCGGCGGTCTGGCCGCGGTCGCCAACGAGATGGTCACGGGACGGCCGCTCGGCCTGCGGGTGTTCGAAGAGGCGGTGCCGCTGAACCCGAGCGTCGCGGCTCTGAGCGAGATGCTTGGGATCGATCCGCTGCTCGCGGCCAACGAGGGCAAGTTGCTGGCCGTGGCTCCCCCCGATCAGGCGGCGGCCGCGTTGGCGGCTCTTCGGGCCCACCCGCTGGGTGCGGACGCCGCCGTCATCGGCGACCTGCTGCTCGAGCCGGCGGGCGTCGCCCTGGTAGAGACCGCCTACGGCAGCCGACGCGTGCTCGAGATGCCGATCGAGGAACAGCTCCCACGAATCTGTTGACACTCTGCAACAGCGCCCTCCAGTGCAGGCGAAAGCCCCTCCCACGCGCGGGTTGCGCCTGCTACAGTGGGGTCGCTCGGAGTCGCAGCGCGGTCCGCGCTGCGAGACGGGCTGGCAGCAGGCTGGCGGTGAAGCGGAGGTAGCCATGCGGATCCTGCACCCCACCGACTTCTCGACCACCGCGGAGCACGCGCTCGAGCTGGCGCGCGACCTGCGTCGCCGGCTGGACGCCGAGCTACACATCGTCCACGTCCAGCAGCGGTTCGAGAGCATGTCGACGCATCCGTACCTGCAACCGCAGCTCGAGCGCCTCAGCCCGGAACTGCTGCGCCGGCTCGACGAGGCACGCAAGGAGGAGGTCGACCGCCTGCGCAACATGCTCGATCACCTCGCCTCGCCCGATGCCAGCGCCGAGC
>CAYOXR010000202.1:0-17945 GCA_964407955.1 uncultured bacterium
GAGCGGAACCGCTCCGCGCTGGCGAGATCGCGGGTCACGATGGCCTCACTGTGCTGCGTGCCGTACCGCGCGATGTGGGCCAGGGCGTCGTCCAGACCATCCACGACCTTCACCGCCAACGTCAGGTCGAGGTACTCCGTCTCCCAGTCGGACGCATCCGCCGGCGCCACGTCGGCGACGACCGCGCGAGCACGTTCGCAGCCACGCAGCTCCACACCGGCAGCCCGCAGCTTCGCCAGCGCCGCAGGCAGGAAGGCATCGGCCACGGCGGCGTCCACGAGCAGCGTCTCGGCGGCATTGCACACCCCCGGGCGCTGCACCTTGGCGTTGTAGACGATGGACTCCGCCATCGCCAGGTCCGCCGTGGCGTGCACGTAGACGTGACAGTTGCCGACACCCGTCTCCACCACCGGCACCCGGGCGTTCTCCACCACATGCCGGATGAGACCGGCGCCGCCGCGCGGGATCACGAGGTCCACGCGCCCTCGCGCCTCGAGCAGCTCCGTCACCAACGCCCTGTCCGCCGAGTCCACGAGCTGCACGACATCCTCCGGCAGGCCTGCGCTCGCCAGCCCGGCGCGCATCACGGTGACGAGCGCGCGGTTGCTCGACAGCGCATTGGACGAGCCCCGAAGCACCATGGCGCTCCCCGCCTTCACGGCGAGCGCCGAGGCGTCCACCGTCACGTTGGGGCGCGACTCGTAGATGAGGGCGATCACACCGAACGGCGCGGTGACCTTGCGCACGTCGAGTCCGTTGGCGAGACGCCAGCCGTCGAGCACCCGACCCAGAGGGTCGGGCAAAGCGGCCACCTGACGGCAGCCCTGCGCGATGCCGTGCAGCCGCTCCACGTCCAGTGTGAGGCGGTCCACGAGAGCGGCGGAGGTGCCGCGTCGCCGTTCGCCGGCCACATCGCGGGCATTGGCCTCCAGGATGTCCGCGGCGTGACGCTCGATGGCGTCGGCCATCGCCAGCAGCGCAGCGTCACGATCCGCCCGGGCCAGGCCCCGACTCGCCTCCCGGGCGCCCTTCAGGAGCGCATCCAGCGACACCCGCTCGGTCGTGGGCATACGGGAGTATAGCCTGAGGGCCCGGTCGCTGCAGGGCCCGTCGCACGGCCACTTCGCCGTACGGGAACGACGCACCGGCCACACGAGGGAGGACGAGCGAACGTGCCGAGAAAACCGACCGGAACGGGGGGCGACGAGGCCTTCCCTGTCCCCGAGCCGCTCGCGCGCGCCTGCGCCCTGACCCCGCAGCGAGCCGCCTGGCTCGAGCGCTTGCCGGCCACCGTGCGCATGCTGGAGCAGCGGTGGTCCCTCCAGGTAGGCGCTCCCTTCGGCTTGGGCGGCACCGCGAGCGAGGGCAGCTGTGCGTGGGTCGCCCCGGCGACGACGGCTCGCGGCGACGACGCCGTGTTGAAGCTGGGCATGCCGCACTTCGAGGGGGAGCACGAGATCGCGGGCGTGCGCTTCTGGGACGGCGACGGCATGGTCCGCTTGCTGGCCGCGGACGAGGCGGCGGGCGGCATGCTGCTCGAGCGCTGCGTGCCCGGCACGCCGCTGCGTTCCCGCCCGCCGGCCGAGCAGGACCGCGTCATCGCCGGGCTGTTGCGACGCCTGTGGCGCACGCCTCCACAGGCGCTCTTTCGCCCGCTGACCGACATGACCGGCTACTGGACGACCCGGGCGCTCGACGAGCCGTTGGCCGCAGGAGCCGACGATCGCGCACTCCTGGAGGAGGGAGCCGCGCTGTTGACGCAGCTGGCAGCGACGGCCCGGCGTCGCGTGCTGTTGGCAACGGACCTTCACGCGGGCAATGTGCTCCGCGCCCAACGTGAGCCGTGGCTGGCCATCGATCCCAAGCCGTTCGTCGGCGATCCCGCCTACGACGCCACCCAGCACCTGCTCAACGACGTGCCGCGGCTTCTCCGGGATCCCGACGGCACGATCCGGGGCATCGCCGACCTGCTCGAGGTGAGCGCGTCGAGGCTGCGCCTGTGGACGTTCGCGCGTTTGGCCCTGGGCGGCGTGGACCCGACGCAGCCTGCCGCGGCCGCCGCCGCCGCCCGCGCCTTGAGCCCCTGACGGCCACCCGGGCCCGCCCTACGCCATCTCCAGGGGCCCGGCCGTCACGTCGCGCGGCTACACTGGCGGGCGAAGGAGGCGCCTCAATGGCCCACGAGGAAGCGACCCCGACGCGTACCGTCGCCATCGCAGGGGCGGCCGGCGCCCTGGCCGGCGCCACCGCCGAACGCTTCGCCCAGGCGGGTTGGACCCTCGCCCTGCTGGCGCGTCCGCGGCACGAGCCGGTGCTGCGCGAGCGCCATCCCGACGCGCTCGTGGTCGGCGCCGACCTCGCCGACCCGGACCAGGCCGCTCACGCCATCGCCACCGTCGAGGCCCGCCGCGGCGCCATCGACGCCCTGCTCAACCTGACCGGCGGCTTCGCGATGCACAGCGCGCTCGAGGTCGCTCCCGCGGACCTCGAGGCACAGCTCGACGCTCACCTCAGGACGCTCGTCTTCACCACCCGGGCCGCGTTGCCCCGAATGATCGAGCGCGGACGGGGCTTCGTGCTCGGGGTCGCCTCGGCGCAGCCCATCCGCGGCGGCGCCCGCACCGTCGCCTACGCAGCCGCCAAGGGGGCCGTGCTGGGTTACCTCCAGAGCCTGCGCAGCGAGGTCGAGCCACGCGGCGTCGGCGTCAGCGCGCTGGTGCCGATGGGAACGATCGACACGCCCGCCAATCGCGGCGCCATGCCCGGGTCGGACCCGGCGCAGTGGATCGACGCAGGCGAGCTTGCCGAGGCCATCCACTTCCTGGCCGGGCGCGGCGCGCGCGGGCGCATCGCCGAGCTGCGCGTGCACGCGCGCTGAAACTTGCCGCCGCGGCTGCCCGCCGCCCGCCGGCGATCCGCGCGGTGCGGCCGCTCCCGGCAGGCACGACGCGCCCGCCCGGCCACAGCCGCCAGGCGCGGCTCAGCCGATCTGCTCACCGAAGGTCTGACGTCCCGCCTTGAACGTGGCGCGCACCGCGACCTCGTCGAGGCTCCCGCGCGGATCGCCGGTAAGCGCCACCAGGTCCGCATCGCAGCCTGGCGCCAGACGGCCCGAGCGCCCTTCCCTGCCGATGGCGCGCGCAGCGCCGACCGTATAGGCGGCCAGCGCCTCCTCGACGCCGATCGCCTGGTGGGGCGTCAGGGCCGGCCCCGAAGGCCCCTTCCGCCGGCACGCGGCCCGCAGCCCCGCGATCACGTCAGGCTGGGCGACCGGCGTGTCCGAGCCGAATGCCAGGTTGACCCCGGCGTCCAGCAGCGAGCGCATCGGGTAGGCCCGCTCTTCTCGGTCTGCGAGCAGCGTCCGGACGCTATCGACGTCAAGCACCAGATGGATGGGCTGCATCGACGCCGTCACGCCCAGCCGGGCGAAGCGCTCGACGTCTCCGGGATGCAGGTGCTGGGCGTGCTCGATCCGGGGCCGCAGCCCGCGCTCACGCCAATCCCGCGCTGTGCGCTCGAGCGCGTCCAGGACGGCGCGATTCGCCGCATCGCCGATGGCGTGCGTCACCGGCGCCAGCCCGGCCTCGATGGCCAGTGGGAAGCGCTCTGCCAGCATTTCAGGCCCGTCCACAACCATGCCGCTGCCACCGTCGGGGTACGGCTCGAGCATCCAGGCCGTGCGGCTGCCGAGCGCGCCGTCGGCGAAGAACTTGGCGCCGCCCACCTGGAAGTGATCGCCGCCCTGGCCGGTGGCCACCCCCAGGGCCGCGGCGTGCTCGATGTCCGCCTGCGGAACGCACGCCCACACCCGCAGCGGGTAGCCGGGATCCGACGCGGCGAGCGCCAGCTCGCGCCAGTACGCGGGCGGCTCGAAGGCCATGTGGTGCACGGTGGTCACCCCGCGCGCTGCGAGGTCGTCACCGGCCGCGGACAAAGCCGCGCGCAGCGCGGCCGGGCCCGGCGTCGGCAGGCAAGCCCGCACCAGCTCGACGGCGCGCTCCACCAGAAAGCCGGTCGGCTCGCCGTCGGCGCCGCGCGCCAGGAAGCCGTTGGGCGGGTCGGGCGTGTGGCGATCGATGCGGGCTGCCCGCAGTGCCGCACCGTTGACCCACGCGCTGTGGTGGTCCTGGCTGCGGATGAGCACGGGGTTGTCGGGCGCTGCGGCATCGAGCGCCGCTCGCTCCTCCGGACCGAGTGTGTCGAGGCCCCAACGCTGCAGGGCGAACCCCGAACCGGTGAGCCATGTGCCGGGCGGCGCAGCCAGCGCCCGCCGGCGCACCATCGCCAGGCCGGCGTGGGCGTCAACCGTCGTCGACAGATCGATCTCCTCGAGCGCGATCCCGTGCTTGGTCAGGTGCACGTGCGCATCGTGGAAGCCGGGCAGGACGACCCCGTCACCGAGCTCGAGGACGCGCGTGGCCTTGCCGACATGCTGGGCGACGGCGGCGCGCTCGCCCACCTCCGTGACGCGCCCGCCCCGCACCGCCACACCGGCCGCCCGGGGAACGGCGGCATCCATCGTCAAAACCTCCCCGAACAGCACCAGATCGGCATCCGGCATGTCAGCGACCTTCGAAGCGCGGCGCCCGCTTGGCCTTGAACGCGGCCACGCCCTCGCGCACGTCGCGGCTGGCGGCCGCCCGCCCCTGCATCTCGGCCTCGAGCTCGAGCTGACGCTCGAAACCGTTCTCGAGCGAGGCGTGAAGCTCGTGCTTGGCGAGCGCGAACGCAAGCGTGGGCCCGGTGGCGAGCACTTTGACGTACTGCCAGGCCTCCTCCGCGAAGCCGTCGGACGCGATGACGCGCTCCCCCAGACCCAGTCGCAGCGCCTCCTCGGCGTCCACGCGACGGCCGCTGTAGACGAGCTCGAAGGCACGCCCCACCCCCACGAGCCGCGGCAGCGCGTAACTGCAGGATGCGTCCATCACCAGACCGATGCCGGTGAACCCCACCGCGAAGCTCGCGGCGCTCGACAGCAGACGCATGTCGCAGGCCAGCGCCAGGCTCAGGCCGGCCCCGGCCGCGATGCCGTTCACCCCGGCGACCACCGGCTTGGCGAGCCCGGTCAGCGCACGCACGATGGGGTGGTAGCGGCGATCGAGCAGCTCCCGGATATCGCTGTCGACGGGCGTGCTCTCCAGGTCCGCGCCGGCGCTGAAGCCGCGTCCCTCGCCGGTGAGCAGGACGGCGCGCACATCGGGGTCGGCGGCAACCTCCAGAGCCCGCCGGAGCTCGTCCAGCATCTGCGCCGAGAGCGCGTTGAGCACACGCGGGCGGTTCATGGCGATGCGCAGCGCACCGTCCTCGCGTTCGACGCGCAACGTTTCGAAGGCCATCGGTCCTCCTCGCACGGGTGTCGGAATGCCCCGGCCTAGCCCCGGGGAGCGGGCGGGCGCCCGCCGGTGAGGGCGACCAGCCGATCGTAATCGTCGGGCCAAAGTGGATCGTCGAGGGCGGCACGGTTGCGGCGAATCGCGCCACAGCGACGGCAACGATGCACGATCACCCAGCCCTTCTTGCCACTGTGTTCGGCCGCCACCGGCTCGAGCACGCCGCCGCAATCGCTCGCGCGGTCGCCGGGGTTGTGGTCGACGTGCACCGAGTGCAGACAGACCGGGCAATGGTTCCGGTAGCTGCCGTTGGCCAGGGGCGGTACCTGCGCACCACACACCACGCAGGTGAAGCCCTGGTTGGCTCCCCGCCCGATGAAGCGCCTCACGCCAGCAGTCTACCTGCGGCCGGCTCCCCTCGGCGCGGCGCCGGCTGGCGCGGACCGCGGCGCGAGCGTCAGCCGGGTCCCGCTCGCCGGCGTCAGACCCACCGCCAGCTTGCGCCGCAAGGGCTCGTCCTCCGGCGCCGAAAGCACGGCGCGCTGTACGCACGAGGCGATGACGAGCCGGCCCAGCATGGTCGCCAGCTCGCGCCCCAGGCACAGGTGCGTCCCGGCGCCGAACGGCAGGAAGGCGGCCCGCGCCGGCCCACCGTCGCCATCCAGGAACCGGTGGGGGCGGAAGGCCGCGGGGTCACGCCAGTGGTCGGGATGCCGGTGCAGTGTGTGGATGCTGACCAGCAGACGCGTCCCGGCCGGTACCAGCCGACCGCCCAGCAGGCTGTCGCGGAGCGCCTGCCGAGGCGCCGCCGGAACCGGCGGAAACAGCCGCAGGCTCTCGTCGAAAGCCGCCGCCACAGCCGGCAAGCGGCGCAGATCGGCGGCCGTCGTCGGCGGCCGGTCCCGCAGCGAGCGCGCCACGTCCGCCGCCACGTCACGCTGAGCGCCGCGGTCGCGGGCGAGCAGCGCGACGGCGAACGCGGCGGCCGACGCCGAGGTCTCGATGCCGGCCAGGGTCAGCGTCGCCAGCTCGTCGAGGATCCCAACTTCATCGATGCGGCCGGCGTCCCTGGCGACGAGCAACAAGCCGAGCGCGTCCTGCACCGCAGCCGGCATGGGTTCCGCGGCACGCCGCGCCAGTTCGCTCCTCAGCACCGCGTCGACGGCGGCGCGCGCGGCGCGGGCTCGGCCCATGCTCACGGCGCCCAGGGCGAGCGGCAGACGCAGCGCGCGCGAGGCCGCGCTGTCGAGCTCGCGCCCAAACAGCAGGCGCTGCGTCAGCCGAGCCGCCAGCTCCTCGAGCTCCGGGTAGACGTCCACGGCACCGGCCCGCGCCGATGTCCGCAGCCAGCGATCGACCCGGTCCGCAGCCAGCGACGAGGCGGCAGGCACCAGCGCGTCGATGCGCGCGCGGCTGAACGCCGGCTGCAAAGTGCGACGACGCCGCAGTCGGCGGCCGTCATCCGGGGCCGTCAGCAGGCCCCCGCCGAGAACCGCGTGGAGAGCGCGCGCGCCACGCCTCCGTGCGCCCTTGCCGAAGTCCTGCGGGCGCTCGGCCAGCACGGCGCGGGCCAGGCCCGGGCCCGCCACCAGCCACACCTCCGCACCCGGCCGCGCCAGCCGCACCAGGTCGCCGTACCGGGCGCGCACGCGCTCGAGGGTCTCCAGCGTGTCACGACCTCCGGCCGCCGCCAGCGCGACCGGCCCCGGTGGAAGCGGGTCAGACACTGCGACGGCGGCCTGCCCGCCTACAATGGGCGGAGGTGGCGCGCGCGCCACGCCTGCGATGGAGTTGCTCACAGCCCATCAGCTCACACGCTACCAGCGGGGCGAGCCGCTGTTCCAGCCGTTGGACCTGCGCCTACGCAAAGGCACGCGGATCGGCGTCGTCGGTCCCAATGGCAGCGGCAAGTCGACGCTGTTGCGGCTGCTCGCGGGCCTGGAGCCCGCCGACGAGGGGCGCGTGGTGCGGCCGCCCGGCGTGCGCGTGGTGCTGCTGCCACAGGCCTCCCCCGACCCGACAGGCGAAGGCGTATGGGACGTGGCGGCGACCGGCCTGAAGGCGGTCAGGGAGGCCGAGGCACGGCTTCGGCAGGAGGAGCGCCGTCTGGCGCGGGGCGAGCCGCGCGACGAGGCGCTCGCCGAGGCGCTGGCGACCTTCGAGGCCCTGGGTGGGTACACGGCGGAGGCAGAGCTCCGCGAGGTGCTGGCCGCGCTCGGATTCTCCGAAGCCGACTACCCGCGCGCTACGTCCGGCCTCTCCGGCGGCGAACGCCGCCGTCTCGGCCTCGCCGCCGTGCTGGCAGGCGGGCCGGAGGTGCTGCTGCTGGACGAGCCGACCAACCACCTGGATCTGTCGGCGCGCGCCTGGCTGGGCGCACGCCTGGCTCGCTGGCCCGGCGCAGTGGTGGTGGTCTCGCACGACCGCGCGCTGCTGGCCCGAGCCACCAACGCCACCCTGTTCCTGGATGCCGGCGGCATGGAGCTGCGGCGCGGCGAGTACTGGCGCGCGCGGCAGGCGCGCGAGCACGAGCTGCACGCTCTGCGCCGACGCGACGCCGAGCGTGAGCGCGAGGCCGAGCGACTGCGCAGGATGGCCGCAGCCCTGGCCCGGCGCGGCGGCCGCGGCGCCGCCCGTCGCCGCCACGTGGCCGAGCGCACGGCGGCGTCGTTGAGCACGGACCGCGTGCTGCAGCGTGCCCCCGCGCAAAGCCGCTTGCGCCTCGCCGGGCGCGGCGCGGCCGGGGTGCTGCTCGACGGCCGCGCGCTGGAGCGGACCGGCGTCGTGAAGCTCGTGACGGTGCGACTCGCCGCCGGCCGCAAGGTGGCGCTGGTGGGCGCCAACGGCTCCGGGAAGAGCACCGTCCTGGGCCTGCTGGCCGGCTCAATCCCTTCGGATGATCCCCGCGCCGAGCTGCGCTACGCGCCCGGCGTGCGGCTCGCCGAGATCGGTCAGCTCGACCGCGGCCTCGAGCCCGCGCTGCCCGTCCTGGACCAGCTGGAGCGCGTGACGACACCCGCGCGCGCACGGCGCGCGCTGGCCGATGCGGGTCTGGTCGAGGCGCGCTGGCGCCTCCTCCCTGAGGCGCTGTCCGGAGGTGAGCGGGCGCGCGCCGGATTGGCCCTGCTGGCGGTGCGGGAGGCCGACCTACTGCTTCTGGACGAGCCCTCGAACGACCTCGATCTCGCCGCCATCGAGGCGTTGGAACGGGCGCTGCAAGACAGCGGCGCGGCCGTCGTGCTGGCCACGCACGATCGCCGGCTTGCCGAGCGCATCGCCGACGAGGTGTGGGCCGTCGAGGGCGGCCGCGTCCTGTCGTACCCCGACGTCGATGCCTACCTGTCCCGCCGGCCCGCGGCTTCCCTCACCGTCGACACCAACACCGACATCACCACAGACGCCGACGCTGCGCCGGCCCCCACCCACCGCGGCCCAGCCGCCCGCACCGGGCGTTTGGCGCCGGTCGGCACACCGGACACGGCACCAACCACGGCACCGGACCCGGGACCGGAGACGGGACCGGAGACGGGACCGGACACAGGGCCGGACACAGGGCCGGACACAGGGCCAGCAACGGCGCCAGCACCGGCGCCAGGGGCGGCGCACGATCCCGTCGAGGCCCTGGAAGACGAGGCCCTGGCGGTGGACCGTCTGCTCGAAGATCCGCTGCTTCTCGCGCCACGTGAGCTCGAGCGGCTGCGCGAGCGCCGTCGCGCGCTCGACGACGCCCTGGCGCTCGCGTACGATGCGCGCCTCGAGCCTCCCCAGCCGCGCTTCGCCGTGCACGAGCAGGGGCTGAGGGTCGTCGCGGATCGCCTCGGCAACGACCTTCTGGCGATCGCCGTCGACGCCGACGCCGCCGGCCAGGCCATGGCCGCTCTCCTGCGTCTTCAGGGGAGCGAGGCGCCGCCGCCGGCCGAGGAGCACGACGCGGCGCTGGTTGGGACCTGGCCGTGGGCGCGGGTCACACCCGCCGGGCCGCTCGCGCACGTCGCCATCACGGAGCCGCGAGACGCGTGCTTGCTACCGTGGGCGCGCGCGGCCTTCGTCAGCGCCGTCGCCCGGCTCGCGTTCCTGCTGCTCGATGTGTCCGCGCTCCAGCTCTTCTGCTCCGCCGCGCTGCCGGACACGCCCCTGCAGGACGCCGGTGGAGGCTGGTGGACATGGACGCGCACGGCCTTCGAGAGGCACGAAAGCTGGCCCGCCGTCGCCGATCGGGGGCGCCGGTCGCGGCACCGACGGGCGAACAGGGGTCGGCGCCGCCCGAGCTCGAGTCGCGGCCACGAGCCGTGAGCGCCGGCACGCCGCGTACACGCGGCCGCTCGGACGGCAGACGAAGCTGCCGCCGCGTGGGCTTGCCGCTAGCGCTCCTAGCGCTGGGCGCAGTGCTGGCTCTCGTGCCCTGGCCGGCGACCTGGGTCGAGCGGGCCTTCTCGCGGGGCCTGTTCCCCCTGACCAGCCACGTGCTGGCGCCCATCGTCAGTGCCGCAGCGTTCAGCCTGACCGGCCTGCTGGCCTTGGCGGTCGTGGCCGCCTTGCTGGTCGGCTTGCTCGTCGACCGGCGCGGTGCCGGCTCCAGACGCCGTCTGACGTGCGTGTGGCTTCCCTGGCTGGCAGCGGTGCTGCTGTCGGGGTTCATGCTCACCTGGGGGCTAGCCTACCGCCGAGACACCCTGGCTAGCCTGATCGGCGTTCCCTCCACGCCCCCGACGCCTGCCCAGACGGCGGCCGCCCAGGCAGAGCTGCTCGCCGTCCTGCGCGGGGCCGCGGCGTCGCCGACGCCGGACGCCGCAGACATCGCCGCGGCCGCCGAGTGCGTCGGCCGTGAGGTGGCGCGGCTGACCGGCACGCGCGTCGACGTGCCGACGCGGGTCAAATGGCTCCCGGCCGGAACGCTCCTTCGGGCCGGTTTCGCGGGCGTCACCTCACCGTGGCTGCTCGAGCCCCACGTCGATGCGGGTCTCCCGCCGGTGGCAAGGCTGGCAACGGCCACGCACGAGCTGACCCATGCCGCGGGCTTCGCCCGGGAGGCCGACACCGACGCCGTGGCGGTCCTTGCCGGAATCCGCTGCGCCGACCCTGCGGTGCGCTATGCGCTGGCCCTGCACGCGCTGTCGAGCCTGGCCGCCGGCATGGCACCGGACGCCGCCGCCGCCCTGGCCAACGCCCTGCCGCCGCGTGCGCGAGGCGACCTGCAAGCGCTGGACAGCGCTGTCGCTCGCTACCGGCTGCCGTGGTTGCAGCGCGCGACAGACGCAACCTACGGCACCTACTTGCGCTCGCGCGGCGTGCGCGGCGGCATGGCCGACTACGGTCGCGCCATCACGCTGGTGGTTCAAGCCTTGACGCGTCCGGCAAGGCCGAGTCCGCTCCCGGCACCGCCGACCCACCATGCGGAACCGTCGCCGCACCGATGTTCCTGCGGATGAGCGCCTCCAGGGCGGGGTCCCGACCCATGAAGCTCCGGAACAGCTCGCCGGGATCCTCGCTGTCGCCCTTCGACAACACCTTCTCGGCGAAGGCGCGACCGGTGTCCGCGTTGAAGATGCCGTCCTGCTGGAAACGGCCGAACACGTCGGCGTCCAGCACCTCGCTCCACTTGTAGCTGTAGTAGCCCGCCGCATAGCCGCCCGAGAAGATGTGGCTGAAGGCTGCGATGAACTGCGAGTTGGCGAACTCGGCGTGCAGCCCGAACGGCTCCATCACGTGCTGCCCGAACGCCATCGGGTCCCCGCCGAGCGCGGGATCATAGTCCATGTGCAACGCCAGGTCGACGGTGCCGAGTCCCAGCTGGCGCATCTGCGCAACCGCTCCCAGGAACGTCCGGCTCTCCGAAAGGTGCGCGAACAGCTCGGCCGGGATCGGCTCACCGGTCTCGACGTGGCGCGCGAACAGGTCGAGGCCGTCACGCTCCCACGCCCAGTTCTCCAGCAGCTGTGAGGGCAGCTCCACGAAATCCCAGGCGACGCTGTCGCCCCCGCGCGCGGGGATCTCCACGCGTCCGAGGACGTGATGGAGCAGGTGCCCGAACTCGTGGAAGAGCGTCGTGACCTCGTCATGCGTCAGCAACGCGGTGCCCTCCACATCGGCCGGCGTGACGTTGGCGACGATGGCGCCCACGTGCGGCACGAACGGCACCATCGCGCCGTCGGCGCCGGACAGCCCAGACGCGTCCCCGGCCGAAGACGGCACCACCGGTCCGCCGGTGACCATCGGGTCCATCCAGGCGCCGTCGCGCTTCGACTCGCGCGGATGCAGGTCGGCGTAGAAGCTGCCGACCCGTACGCCCTGCTCGTCGATCAGGTCGTAGACGTGGACGTCCTCGTACCAGGTGGGCACGCCGTCGACCGGCTCGACGCGCAGCCCGAACAGCCGTCGCGCGATCGAGAACAGACCGTCGAGCACGGCTTGCAGCGGGAAGTACGGGCGCAGCGCCTCCTCGTCGAACGCGAAGCGCGAGCGCCTGAGTGACTCTGCCACGAAGCTGAGGTCCCACGGCTCGATGCGCTCCAGCCCCAGCTCGTCCCGCGCGAAGGCCGACAACATCTCGACCTCATCACGGAAGTGCGGCAACGTCCGGCTGGCGAGGTCGCGCTCGAAGTCCCGCGCCGCGGCTCCGCTGCCGAGCATACGGTCCTCGAGCGTGAGGTCGGCGAAGTCCGCGTACCCCAGGAGTCGCGCGAGCTCACGGCGCCTGCCCAAGATGGCTGCGATGATCGGACGGTTGTCGTGGCGGCCCCCTGAGGCTCTGCCGGAGTACGCCCGGTACATCTCACGCCGCCGCCGCCGGGACCTGGCGAACTTCATGAACGAGCGGTATGACGGCGCCTGCAGCGTGAAACGCCAGCCTGGCACGCCCTTGGCCTGCGCGCTCTGCCGTGCGCGCGCCACGACGCCCGGAGGTAGGCCGTCCAGCTCGGCCTCATCGCTGATCACCATGTCGAAGGCGTTGGTTGCGTCGAGGACGTTCTGGCTGAAGCGGGCCGAGAGCTGGAACAGCTCGATGCGCAGGGCCTCGGCTCGTGCGCGCGCCGCGGCCGGCAGGTCGGCGCCCGCACGCCGGAACTCCTTCAGCGTCTTCTCCAGATGCCGCCGGCGCACGCCGTCAAGCGCGCGCGCCTCGTCGCTCGCCGAATAATCCTCGATCACGCGCCACAGAGCCGTGTTGGTGTGCAGCTTGGCCATGAACGCCGAGTGGGTGGGCAGGACGCCGTTGTAGGCCTGGCGCAGTTCCGGCGAGCTCACCACCTGGGTGAGGTGTCTCGCGAAGCCGAATGCCCGTTCCACGCGTTCGACGAGCGCGTCCAGCGCCAGCAGCGTGTTCTCGAACGTGCGTGGGCTCTCGTTGGCAACGAGCTCTTCGAGCTCGCGCTCGGCTCGCGCCACGGCCTCGCGCACGCCCGCGTCCACGGTCTCGGCGGTCATGCGGTCGAAGGGCGGTCGCAGGTCGCGTGACAGATATGGGTTCTCGGCCATTGCAGCTCCTCCCCCACAGGGCGCTGACAGTCTAACCGCGCAGCGCCGGGCGGAACCCGGCCTGCGCTGCGTTCGATTCGGAACCGTCAGGCGAAGGCGGGGACGTACTCGGCCGGAACGGCGTGGCTGAACAGGAACCCCTGTCCGTCGTCGCAAGCGAGCGTACGCAGGAGGGCGTTCTGCTCGTGGGTTTCGATGCCCTCTGCGGTCACGCGCAGCCGCAGGCTCTTGCCAAGCGCGATGATGGCGCGCACCAGCTCGACGTCGTCACCCGTGTCGCCGCCGCCCAGGCGCCCCACGAAGCTACGATCGATCTTCAGCCCGTCGAGCGGCATGCCGCGGAGCTGGGACAGCGACCCGCGCTCGACACCGAAGTCGTCCAACGACACCCGAACGCCCAGACCGCGCAGCTCCTCCAGCTTGTCCGTGGCGTTCTCGAGGGTGTGCAGCCCCGTACGCTCGTTGACCTCGATCTCGAGCAGGCCCGGGTGCAGGTCGTAGCGCGTCAGCGCGTCCTTGACCCGCAAGGTGAACTGGTCGTCCTCGAGCGCCTGGGGGCTGGTGTTGATGGCGACGCGGCGCGAGATGCGCTGTTCCTGCCAGCGCATCGCTTGCCGACACGCTCCCTCCAGGACCCAGGTGAACAGCTCGCCGCCGAGCCGGGCCTCCTCGGCGACAGGGAGGAAGGCCGCGGGTTTGAGCAGGCCGCGCTCGGGGTGCGCCCAACGCACCAGCGCCTCGACGCTGGTGATTGCACCGGTCTGCAGCTCCACCTTGGGTTGGTAATGCAGCACGAGCTGGTCCTCGAGCACCGCTCGCCGCAGCTCGCGCACCAGCTCCGCGCGGGCCCGCATGGCGGCATCGAAGCCTCCTGCCTTGAACCGGTAGTGGCCCCGTTCGCTGCGCTTGGCCTCGTCGAGAGCGAGCTGAGCGTGCTCGAGAAGCGCCTCGCCCGTGGCGGCCCCGTCAGGATAGACCTCGACGCCGACCGTTGCGCTCAGACGCAGGGTGGCGCCCGCCTCTCGGAACGGATCCAGCACGGCGCTCTGCAGCTTCTCCACCACGCCGAGCGCGCTGTGGGCATGCGGCAGCTTCGTCAGGAGCGCTGCGAACACGTCGCCATCCAAGCGGGCGAGCGTGTCCGTCCGCCGCAGGTGGCGGCTCAAGCGCACCGCGACCTCCTGCAGGACGCGATCCGCCCGACGCGGACCGAGCGTCTCGTTGAGGAAGCGGAAGTGGTCGAGGTCGACCAGCGCCAACGCCACCGCTCCGCCTTCCCTGCGCGCCTCGAAGACCGCCTGCTGCGCGCGATCCTCCAGCAGGCGCCGGTTGGCGAGATCGGTGAGCGGGTCGTGATGGGCGCTCCGCCAGGCCTCCTGACTGGGCTGGTGCGCGTAGGAGACGTCGCGAAGGATGCCGTAGACGGCGCGCACGCAGCGCTCCGGCGAGGTCCACGTCAGGTTGGCGAAGTCGTCGACCCAGACGACCTCACCCGAACGGGTCCGCAGCCGGTACTGGGCGTGCCAGCGCTCGCCGTCGGCGCGCTGCGCCAGCTGCTCGTCGAAGCGCTCCCGGTCTTCGCCGGCGACCAGCGCTCCTATGCCGCTCGCCAGGACCTCGTCGCGCTCGAAGCCGGTGAGCGCGCGGCAGGCACCCGATACCCACGTCAGCTCGGTGCTGCCGTCCGCATGCAACAACATGGCGTAGCCGACAGAGGCGCCCTTGCCGCCAACGCTCTCGGCCAGAGCGCGGTTCGCGTCCTCGACGCCCGCTGCATGGACGGCATCGGTGATGTCGCGGTGCAGTACCAGCAGGAAGCCCGGGCGCCCGTCTGCGCCCACCAGCGGCAGATGATGCTGCTCATTGAAGAACAGCGTCCCGGCCTGACGGTAGTTGCGCAGCACGCAGATGCAGCCGCGTCCCTCCTGCAACGCCGCGCGCGCCTCGGCAGCGGCATCCTGCGTGTCGTCGCCGGCTTGAAGGAAGCCGAGGTTGCGCCCGCACGCCTCGCTGGCTTGGTAACCCGTCAGAGACACGAAGGCCTCACTGGCGTACACCAGCGGGTGGCCGCTCTGGGTCAGATCGGAGATGGTGAAGCATTCCCCCGGGAACAGCCGCCGGGCCGCCTCGACGATGGCACCCGGGTCTTGCCCGGGCGGCCCGCCGAGCTCAGCGAAAGCCGCCAGCTCGCCGTCGAAGCCGTCGGCTTTCATGCCGCGCCCGCTCCCCCTTCAGCGCACCCGCGCCCGTAAGGGGCGCACTGCACACTGGCACCGGCCGTGGGCGCATGGTTGCTGAGACTCCCATCCCGCGCACGCATTTCCCAAACCTCCCACACTCTTCCCGCGGTGACATTACCATTTCGGACCATGCCAACCCGTGACATATCTCCGATGCAGAGGGCATTCGTAGCGGTGACGAGCGCGCGTCTGAGCGACGCCTCGGCATGCAGCTCGGTGCCCGCGCACCGCGGGCGTGTCGGCCGTCACGAGGCGTCCAAGCCACGCCGTTCAGGGACCGGTGGCGGCGCCGAGGATCACGCAGGCGAGCTCGTGAGAGATCGACAGCGGCTCGTCACCGAGGCGCACGCTGAGCAGGTCCCCGACCGGTTCCTTCGCGGCCACCACCAGCACCGACCCCGGCTCGATGCCCAGCTCCGTCAAGTACGCGAGCACGTCGGCGTCCTGGCTCAGGATGCGCGAGACGGTGAACTCGACCCCGACCGGCACCTCGCACAGGGCCGTGCTGGGCGTGTCGGGCACCCTGCCGTCGTCGCCGGGAATGGGATCGCCATGGGGGTCGTGCGTGGGTTGACCGAGATGGGCCGCCAGGCGCTCGGTGAAGCGAACGGACATGACGTGTTCCATACGCTCGGCCTCCTCGTGGACCTCGTCCCAGCCGTAGCCGAGGTCCCGGATGAGGAAGGTTTCCAGCAGCCGGTGGCGCCGGATCAGTCGCAGCGCCTCGCTACGGCCGGCGCGCGTGAGCTGAGCGCCGTAGTACGGCTTGTAGCGGATGAGCCCCATGCGCTTCAGCTTGCCCAGCATCCCCGTGACAGACGACGCCTTCACCTCCAGGGAGCGAGCGATGTCGCCCGTCCCCGCGGGCCCGTCCCGGGCGATCACCCAGATCGCCTTGAGGTAGTCGCCGACCGACGTGGACAGCGACGTCCCATCCGCCTCCTCTTGTGTCACACCGAAGTCTACGGGCTGTGTCGAAGGCCTGCAAGCGTGGCGGGGCCGCGGGGCCAATACCCCCCATAGGTATCCAATCCGACAAACGGGGCCCACGAGCGGGTGCTAGGATTCCAGGGATGGAGGTCGCATGCCCAAGCAGCAGCAGCACAGCGATGTCGTGATCATCGGCGGCGGGCCCGCCGGCCTGACGGCCGGCATCTACGCAGGGCGGGGCCAGCTCGACACGGTGATCATCGAGAAGGGACTGCCGGGCGGGCAGATCGCCCAGACCGACGAGGTCGAGAACTACGCGGGCTTTCCCGAAGGCATCACCGGCCCCGAGCTGTCGCAGCGCATGCTCCAGCAGGCGGAGAAGTTCGGCGCCAGGATCGTGATGGACGAGATCACGGGCGTGGAAGGCGGCCCTGCGGAAGGCTTCGTGGTGCACGGCTACGACGCCGAGTACCATGCACGCGCCCTGATCGTTGCCACGGGCGCCAATCCGCGCCGCCTGGGCGTGCCCGGCGAGGACACCTTCTACGGGCGCGGCGTCTCGACCTGTGCCACCTGCGACGGCTTCTTCTACCGGGGCAAGCGCGTGGTGGTCGTGGGCGGCGGCGACGCCGCCATCGAAGAAGGCACCTTCCTCACCAAGTTCGCCGACTCGGTGACGGTCGTGCACCGCAGAGACCAGCTCCGCGCGCACAAGGCCGCGCAGGAGCGCGCCTTCGCCAACCCGAAGATGCACTTCGTGTGGGACGCCGTCGTCACGGAAGTGCTCGGCGACGAGCAGGTGACGGGCGTGCGCACCCGCAACGTGAAGACGGGCACCGAAGGCGTCATCGACACCGACGGCTTGTTCGTGTACATCGGCCATGAGCCGAACACCGGCTTCCTCAGCGGCGTCGTCACGTTGCGGCCGAGTGGCTACGTCGACGTGCACGGCGAGATCTACACCGACGTGGAAGGGATCTTCGCAGCGGGCGACGTCTCCGACGAGGTCTATCGCCAGCTCGGCACCTCGGTGGGAGCGGGCACGCGCGCCGCCATGGCGGCCGAACGCTGGCTCGCCGAGCGGCCACGGCCCGCCACTTCGAATGCCGATGACGACGCCGTCGGCGCCGAGGACGGCTCCGGCGAGACGCGTGGACACGTGAACTTGAAGCTCCCCATCGGCAACGCTTAGCGCTTCCAACGGGCGACCTCGAGAGGCGGCGGGGCGGCGCGGGGCGGCGCGGGGCGGCGCACCGCGCCGCCCCGCAGCGGACGTCAGCGCGGTAGGAAGTCGTAGAACAACAACGAATCGTGGTAGGCCGTGGCCAGCACGTGACCGTCCGTCCACAGCGGGGTGCCGACGGCCGCTCGCCAGGTCTTGCCGTCGCTGGTCGTGAGCGTCACGAAGGCCCCGTCGGCCGCCGCCGTCCAACCGTCGCCCTTGAGCGGGCTTGCGGCCTTGCCGCCGACGGCGATGCCGGCGCCCTTGGGCGCATCGGGCAGCTCGCCGGCGCTAAGGCCGATGAACTGCGTCGGGCCGGTCGGCGTCAACCCGAGCTCGGGCACCCCCAGGGCCAGCAGCTTGCTCGTTTGCGAGCCGTTGCCGTCCTGCTGCACGCGCTCCAACACCATCAGCAGCGGCACGGACTTGGGATCCGGCTTGTACACCGTCGCCTTCACGTCCGACAGCGAGACGCCCAGCGCATCAGCCACCAGCGAAAGCACCGACGCCTCGAAGGCATCGCGCGCCTGCGGGCTGTCCTGTGCGTAGTTCTCGGGCCAGAGCGAGAGATCGCGGAGCCGGGTGATCGAGCCGTTCTCGGACGGCACCGCCAGCCAGGCATCGAAGGACGTGACCTGGTCGCCGTTCAGCACCACGTATCGCGCCTCCGCCAGGGGCGACGCCTGTTGCAGCCTGATCGCCACCCCTCCGTTCCAGGGCAGCACCGAGACGGTGCGCCCGTCCGGG
>CAYOXR010000203.1:0-5611 GCA_964407955.1 uncultured bacterium
CCAGGAGCATCCCCGCACGCCGAGCGCCTCTCGAGGGCGCGGCTCGGCGTGTCACCGCAGGAACGCCTGCTCCAGTCCGCCGTCGACGCTCACGATCTGCCCGGCCGTCTTTGGCAGCCGGTCGCTGCACAACAGGAACGCGGCCTCCGCCTGGTCCTCCAGCGTCACCGGCACCTTGGTCAGCGTCCGTAGCGCGTAGAACGCCAGGCGGTCGCGTAGCGTCTCGGTGTCCTCGTCCTCGGAGAAGGCGACCCTGCTTCACCAGACCGTGCTCTGCCAGAGCCTGGAGGTCGCAGCGTGCCGACATGTCGCATAGGTCGAACCCGGTCGAGGGGTCGCCGACCCGCATGATGCGCCGCAGCGCGGCCTTGCGGACGATCTCCAGCTCACGCTCGGCGGGCATCAGGTCGCGTGACCCAGACACGGGATCGGTGACGCTCATCGACAACAGGTACCGCGGCAGGCGCAATCCATGGTGAGAAGCCACGCTCTTCTGAACAGACCGCAACAGGCGCTTGTGCGCTGCGTGCGGATCCCAACGCCATCTCGTTGGACGGCGGTTGAACCGCTGACAGGGGTGGAGGCGCGCCATCGACGGTTGGTCGGACCCGTTCCCCGACGCAACGACACTCGGGCAAGACGCCTCACCGGCTCGATACCGGCTCGTCAGGGACCGACCTCGAGCCGCACGTCGACGCTGTCACCCTCCTCGAGGCGTTCCGCCCTGCGCACGCTCGCCTTCACGGGCACGATGTACAGGCCGTCCTTCGGAAAGAGCGAGGTCTTCCAGCGGCTGGCGCCGATGCGGGCCGTGACCGGAATCATGCCCCAACCGTAGGTAACCAGCTTCGACGCGGCCTTCAGGAACCCGGCGTACTCCGCCGGGACGCTGACGAAGTACCAGGGTGCGGGGCCGACCCAGTGCCACAGCTCGCCGCGGAACTCCAGGTCCGCCATGTCATCTCCCGCGCCCAGCGGGCGTCGTCCGCACCAGCGCGCGCACCGCGCCTCACGCCCCCTCGAGCTGGTCGAGCGCCCCCAGCTCCCGGAGCACGTCCGTCACCTCGCGCAGCAGCGCCAGTCGGTTGCCCCTCACGTCGGCGTCCTCGACCATCACCAGCACGTTGTCGAGGAAGGCATCGAGCGGCGCCTTGAGGGCCAGCACCTCCGCCACGCCGGAACCGAACTCGCCCGGCGGCCGCGCCGGCGGGTAGGCCAGGTCCCAGCCCGGAAGCGCGTTCTGCACGGCCGCGAGCAGCCCCTCAACGCCGCGGCGGGCGCCGGGCAGCGCCTCGAACAGCGGCGCCTCGTACTCGTTGCGGAACAGGCCCGGCTTGACGTTCCTCCGACGCTCCTCCTGACGGGCCAGGTTGGCCGCGCGCTTGTGGAGCGCCATCAAGGCCGGGAACTCGTCGTGCGCCATGAGCCCGCGCAGCAGGTAGGCGCGGCGGGAGGCGTCGATCACGTTGTGGCTTCCCTGCACGGCAGCGCGCACCACATGAACCGCCATGCCCTGCTCGGCCAGCAGTGACGCCACCCGGTCCCACAGGAAGCGCTCGACCTCGTCCTCCACGTCCTTGGCGATCTCCAGTCCGGCGTCCCGGTGCGGCGCCGCAGCCTCCAGCACCAGCTCAGCCAGCGGCAACCGCCACGCCTCGGCGTTCAGGATGCGCGCCAGGCCCAGCCCGTCGCGCCTCAGCGCGAAGGGGTCGGCGGACCCGGAAGGGCGCTTGCCCAACGCGAAGAACCCCACCACCTTGTCCAGGCGGTCGGCCACCGCCAACACGGCACCGATACGCGTGGCGGGCAGGCGGTCGCCCGGGCCCTTCGGCAACACGCCATCCTCGAGCGCCATGGCCACCGCCTCGGGCAAGCCTTCGGCCAGCGCGTACGCGCGCGCCATCACGCCCTCGAGCTCCGGGAACTCGTACACCATGTCGGTCGACAGGTCCGCCCGGAAGATGGGGAGCGCGTGTTCCAGCGCGGACTGCTCCTCCTTGGGAAGCTGCAGCCGCTCGGCCAGCGCCGCCGCCACCTCGCTCACGCGCGCGATCTTGTCGGCCATGGTGCCGAGGTCCTTCTGGAAGGCGATGCCCGACAGCCCCCAGGCGTGTTGCGAGAGGCTCTTCCGGCGGTCGGAGTCCCAGAAGAAGCGCGCGTCGTAGAGGCGACCCGCGAGCACCTGCTCGTAACCGGCCCGCACCACGCCCACGTCCGTGACGCGGTTGTTGGAGATCCCCACGAAGTGACGCGCCAGCTTGCCGGTCTCGTCGTGTGTGGGGAAGAACCGCTGGTGGTGGATCATCACGGTGCTCAGCACCTCGTCGGGAAGCTCCAGATAGCCTTCATCGAAGCTGCCCAGCACCGCGACCGGGAGCTCGACCAGGTTGCGCACCTCGGCGCGCAGCGCCGCGTCGCCGCTGGCCGTCAGCCCGTGCTCGGCGGCCGCGGCGTTGGCCGCCTGCCAGGTCGCCTCGTCACGCTCCTCGTTGTCCGCCAGCACGGACGCCCCGCGCAGCGCCTCGACGTAGTCCGTGGCCCGGCCCAGCGCGACGTCTCCGGCCGCCAGGAAGCGATGCCCGCGGCTGACGGCTCCGGAGCGCACGCCGCCGGCCTCGAGCTCGAGTGTCTGCTCGCCCAGCAGTGCCAGCAACCAGTGCACCGGACGCACGAACGGCATCTCGACGTCGGCCCAGCGCATCTTCCGTGGCGCCGGCAGCTCCTCGACGGCGCGTGCCAGGAGCGGCGGGATGACCTCGGCGGCCTCGTCGCCGCCTCGGCTCAGGCGCGCAAATACGTAGCGGCCACGGTCGGTCTCGCGGATCTCGAGGGCCTCCGGAGCCACCCCGTTGGCCTCCGCGAAGCCCCTCGCGGCCCGCGTGGGCGCGCCGGAGTCGTCGAACGCAACCTCGGCGGCCGGTCCGCGGCGCAGCTCCTCGCGCACCTCGCTGCGCTCGGGCACACCCTTCGCCAGCACCGCCAGGCGGCGCGGCGTGCTGAAGCCCTGCACCGACGCGGGGGCCAGTCCGGCCCCCTCCAAGGCCTCGAGAACGATCTGCACCAGCCCGGCCCGGCCCTCGTCGACGTACCAGCTCGGCAGCTCCTCGGTGCCGATCTCGAAGAGCAGGTCCGCCATCAGCCGCGCTCCTCGGCGCCGGCCAGCTCGCCGATTCCCACCAGGTACTCGCGCGCCGTGGCCTCGCTGAGGCGTCGCACGCGTTGGACGTAGTTCTGCCGTTCCGTCTGCGACAGCACACCGCGTGCGTCGAGCAGGTTGAAGGCGTGGGAGGCGCGCATCACGAACTCGTAGCCGGGGTGCACCAACCCCAGGTCGAGGAGGCGGCCGGCCTCCACCTCGTAGCGATCGAACAACAGGCGCTGCAATTCGGCGTCGGACTCCTCGAAGTTGTAGCGGCAGTGCTGCGCCTCGAAGTCGCTCCTGAGCGCGCCCATGTTGACGCCCGGGGCGTACTCGACGTCGAAGGCGTGATGCACGCCCTGCAGGTACATGGCGATGCGCTCGAGGCCGTAGGTCAGCTCGACGGACACCGGCCGGCAATCGAAGCCCCCCACCTGCTGGAAGTACGTGAACTGGGTGATCTCCATGCCATCCATCCACACCTCCCAGCCCAGGCCCCAGGCGCCGAGCGTCGGCGACTCCCAGTTGTCCTCGACGAAGCGGATGTCGTGCTTGGCGGGGTCGATACCCAGGTCGTAGAGAGATGCCAGATAGACGTCCTGCACGTCGAGCGGCGACGGCTTGAGCAGCACCTGATACTGGAAGAAGTACTGGAAGCGGTAGGGATTGTCGCCGTAGCGGCCGTCGGTCGGGCGCCGGCTCGGCGCCACCCCGGCCACGCGCCACGGCGAGCGCCCGAGCGCTCGCAGGAACGTCGTCGGATAGAAGGTTCCGGCACCAACCTCGGTGTCGTGAGGCAGTGCGATGACGCAGCCCTGATCGGCCCAGAAACGGTCGAGCGCCAGCATGATATCTTGAAACAGCACAGCAGCTCCTCGAAGCGTGCGCGGCATGGTCAGCTCAAGGCCCGGTGAAGGGCAAACGTAACGAACGCCCTTTCTGGACCCACATCAGGCGGGTACTATACCATCATGATTCGGCGGCGAATGGCGAGCTGCACGGCACCGAATCGACCGACGCCTCCATCCCCCACCCGGAGGGCACCTTGAACAGGTACGACGATCGAGCGAGGCTGGTCTTCCACTTCGCCCGCGAAGAGGGCTCCAAGCTCGGGCACGCCATGATCGGACCCGAGCACTTGCTTCTGGGGCTCATGCGTGAAGGGGGAACCGCCAGCAAGGTGCTGGCGGAGTTCGGCGCCACGCTCGAGGGCTTCAGGCGGCAGGTCGAGGAGATGGTGGGGCGCGGCGACGGCCTTCCGCGCAACGAGACCGCCGCCATCACGCCGCGCGCCCGGCGGGTCATGGAGCTGGCCGGCTCCGAAGCGCGCAGCCTCGGCAGCAACGTGATCGCGACTGAACATATCTTGCTCGGCATCATCCGCGAGGGTGACGGCGTCGCCTACCGCATCCTCCAGAACCTGACTCGCGACGTCGACACGGTTCGCTGGCGCATCCTGGCCGCCGCCGACCCCAAGAACCAGAGCGAGACGGTGAACACGCCGTTCCTCGACGAGTACGCGCGTGATCTCACCAAGGAGGCACGCGAGGACAAGCTCGACCCGGTCATCGGACGCACCGAGGAGATCCGCCGCGTCATCCAGATCCTGACGCGCCGGACCAAGAACAACCCCGTGCTGATCGGCGAGCCGGGTGTCGGCAAGACCGCCATCGTGGAGGGCCTGGCGCAGGCCATCGTCGAAGGGCGGGTGCCACCCAACCTCACCAGCGTGCGGGTGCTCTCGATCGACCTCAGCAACATCGTGGCGGGCACCAAGTACCGCGGCGAGTTCGAGGAGCGCCTCCGGCAGGTCATCGAGGAGCTCCGCAACGCCAAGGTGGTCGCCTTCATCGATGAGCTTCACACCCTCGTCGGCGCCGGCGGTGCAGAGGGCACGCTCGACGCCGCCAACATCCTCAAGCCTCCGCTGTCGCGGGGCGAGGTACAGGTGATCGGTGCCACCACCACCGGCGAGTACCACCGCTACATCGAGAAGGACGCCGCACTGGAACGGCGCTTCCAGCCCGTCATCGTGCTTGAGCCGTCGCCCGAGGAGTCCTTGGAGATCCTGGAGGGCCTGCGCGAGAAGTACGAGGCCCACCACGGCGTGATCATCCCGCAGGAGATGCTGAAGATGTCGGTGCGCTACGGCGAGCGCAGCCTTCCCGGCCGCAACTTCCCGGACAAGGCCATCGATCTCATCGACGAGGCGGCCGCGCGCACCCGCCTCAACAAGTCGCTCGGCTTCCCGGTGCTGGAGGAGGAGGACGGTACGCCCGTCGTCAGCCGCGAGGACCTGGAGGCGGTCGTCAACTCGTGGGGCGGGATCTACGTCGACGAGACCGATTCCGAGAAGCTCGCCAACATCGAGGAGAACCTGGAGAAGAGCGTCGTCGGGCAGGACAAGGCCATCCGCGCGCTGGGCTCTGCGCTCAGGCGGGCGCGCGTGGGCCTGGGCGGCCGGACCCGGGT
>CAYOXR010000204.1:0-4359 GCA_964407955.1 uncultured bacterium
CGCGAGGCGCTCGGGCTCGAAGGGCTGAGCGCGTTGGCGCGGCTCATGGCGGTGGCGCGCGAGCTCGAGCTGCCGATCATCCTCGACGCCAAGCGCGGCGACATCGGTAGCACCGCCGAGGCCTACGCCCGCGCCTACCTCACGGATGGGGCGCTGGCCGCCGACGCGCTGACCGTCAACCCCTATCCCGGGCTCGACACGCTCGAGCCCTTCCTGCAGGCGGCGCAGGCCGGCGAGCGCGGGGTGTTCGTGCTGGTGAAGACCTCCAACCCCGGCAGCGCCGACCTGCAGGACCTCCAGGTCCGCGGCGGCCTCACCGTCCACGAGGTGCTGGCCGAGCGCCTGGCGGCCCGCGCACAGGACCTGCCGGCCGGTGGCTCCGGCTACACCGCCCTGGGCGCGGTGGTGGGAGCCACCCACCCCGAGGCGCTGAGCGCCCTGCGCCGCCGTCTGCCGCGCAGCGTGCTGCTCGTTCCCGGCGTGGGCGCCCAGGGCGCCGGACCCGAGGACGTGGCAGGCGCCTTCGACGCCGGCGGCCTGGGCGCGGTGGTGAACGCGAGCCGCTCGCTGTTCGACGTCGAGGCGACCAGCCTGGAGGCCCTGGCGAGCCACGCGGCCGACGCGGTCCAGCGCTTGCAGCGCGGCATCAACGACGCCTTGGGCGAACGCGGCTGAGCGCCGTCACGGCGTCTTCATGAAGCTGAGGAAGCGCCACGGGGACATGTTGGTCTGCAGCTTCGGCAGCAGCCCGAGCACCTTGGTGAAGCCGACCTGCGGCCCGTCGAACACCGCCGCGTAGATGTCGAGCGTCTCGACCGTGGGCGCCTGGTAGGTGAAGGTGTCGAGCTCCTTGCCCGCCGCCACCTCGGCCGGCCAGTGTCGGCTGCCCGCAGGCACGCCCGCCACCACGTACATGTGCGACTGGTTGGTGGCCAGGAACAGGCGCGCGGCGTCCTGGGCCGTCGCCATCACGTAGCTCGTAATGTGCACGGCGCAGTCGCCCATGTGCGGCAGCACCGCCGCGGGCCCGTGCGCCAGCGTGACGCTGGTGGGCGGGTGCAGCACGATCAGGCGGGGATACACCGTCCAGTTCCAGATGATCGCCCAGAACGCGATCCTGTTCGGATCGGCGGGGTCGGACGCCAGCAGCGCGGCCGGACGGATCGCCTGGGAGACGCGGCCGAGCACCGTGCCGGCGTCACGGATCAGGTCGGCCACGGTGTTCGGCCCGCTCACCGTGCTGGGGCTCAGCTTGTACCAGCCCTGAAAGCGGTTCAGCATGTCCTGCCAGGTCGTCGCGTCGATGGTCACCGGCTTCCAGCTGCCCGGCAGCAGCCGCCGCTCCGCAAGGTAGCGCACGTCGGCGTAATACGGGGAGCTGGTGCCGATGGGTACCTGCTTCACCGTCACCAGCGGCGGCAAGGCGGGCTCGACCAGCTTCACGGCGCGCTCGAGGACCACCGCCGCGGCGGTGCCGGTCGCGGCGCGGTCGAGGCCTACGCCCGTCAGCGATTCGCGCAGCTCCGGGACGCACAGCGGCGCCGGCTGCGCCGCGGCCCGGACGGCGCCCGAGGCGCCGGCGAGGACGCCGAGGAGGGCGAGCAGTGCGAGCACGCTTGGCGGTCCGCGCATGGGCAGAGTCTAACGGCCCGGGCGGCGCCGGACGTGTGTCCCTCGGGCCGGCCGGCTCCGGCCAACGTGGGCCGCCGGGCTCAGTAGCTGAGGTTGTAGCCGCTGGTACCGCTGGGGCCGGCGGTGCTGTTGTTCGAGTAGACGTCGAGGCGGTCCCCGGGATACACCAGGATGGTGGATGTCGACGACGGCTGATAAGTCTGGATATAGGTGCCCGAGCTGGTGTAGAGGGCGAGCGCCAGCCCCACAGGGGTGGTGTTGTCGGCGGCGCTGAACGTCAAGCTGCCGATGCTGCCGCTGGTGATGTACCAGAAGTCGTTGTCGCCGAGCGTCTCGATGGCGCCGCTGTCGGGCGTGCCGCTGTTGAGGGCGATCGCGTTGGCGAAGGTGTTTTTGCCGAACGCCTCGTTGGTGTCGTTGTAGTCCTGCCCGTATGCGTACAGGTCGACGGTGACGCTTCCGCCGGTAGGGTTCTCGATGCTCAGGTAGTAGTGGCTGGCATTGGTGGGCCAGATGATGCACGAGGAGTAGCACACCTGGTTGGCGCTGATGCCCTGCCGGCCCGGCCGCGTCGCGGTCGTCGAGAGGCTGCTCAGGCCCAGCGTCCCCTGCGCGAAGTAGTCGGGGCTGCTGCTCGAGGCGAGCGTGACGTAGCTGGTGTAGTCGATGAGGCTGAGGTTGAGGTTGGGGCCGCCGCCGGAGTCGAGCTCGAAGGTGATGAGCGGATAGGACATGACGCCCGACGGCAGCGTCACGTCGTAGTTGACCGTGCCGCTGGCCGGCACCGTCACGCTGTCGACCCAGCTCGCGTTGCTCGTGGTCGCCGTCACGGCGATCGGGTTGGCCGGTGGCTGCAGGATGATCAGGCAGCCCCCGAGTCCCCCCGCGACCAGGAGGAGCGCCGCCAGCAAGCCGAGTCGTTTCATGATGTGGCCTCCTGGAGGCAGTGTAGACAAGGCACGCGGCGGACGGGTGCCAACCCCTTCATCGTTCGCTCATGCGCCCGGGCGCGGCGTGATCCGCGGGTGGCGCGTTGCGCGCTCCTGCGCTACTCCAGCGACATCAGATACGGGTAGAGGTCCGGCGCGCCGGGGAGCAGCTCCAGCTCGAGCTCGGGGTGCGCCCCTCGTACCCGCTCCGCCACGGCCTCGGCGTGCTCCTTGCCGAGCACGGCGCTGTAGAACAGCGTCGCGATCTCGTAGTCGTCGGCCCGGGCGTCGAGCAGGGCCAGCAGGCAGGCGTCAGCGTCCTCGTCGGCGACCTTGAGCTCGCCGTCGGCCAGGCCGATGTAGTTCCCCTCGGAAACCGCCACGTCCTCGATGGTCGCGCTGCGGCTGGCCACGGTCACCTCCAGCGTCGTGGAGGCGTCGGCCGCCTGCCGCATGGCGGGCAGCAGCGTGTCGAGCTCCTCGCTCTCCTGGAACAGCACCGCCGCTGCCAGCCCCTGACCGAGCGTACGCGTCGGGAGCACCGCCACATGCCTGTCCGGTACCAGCTCCTGCACGCGCTCGGCGGCCATGATGATGTTCTTGTTGTTGGGCATGACGATGACGTCGTGCGCCCCGACCGATCGCACCGCGTCGGCGATGTCCTGCACGCTGGGGTTATCGGCCTGACCGCCTCCGACCACGCGCGCGCCCAGGCTGCGGAACACCCGCGTCACGCCGTACCCGCTGGACACCGTGACCAGCGCCGATCGCGCCGCTTCGGCCTCCTCCGGCTCGACGTCGGCCAGGATCTCGTGGTGCTGCTCGCTCATGTCCTCGACCTTGGAGCGCACCATCGTGCCGAAGCGAGCGACGTCGGCGAGGAGCTGTTCGGGCTCCTCCGTGTGGATGTGCCCCTTCACGTAGCCCTCGGCACCCACAACCAGCAGCGAGTCACCGTAGGGCTGGACCAGCTCCTGGATCCGGCGCGTCGGCACGCTCACGTGCGACAGCAGAAACTCCGTGCAGAACCCGTAGGCCCGCTCCTCGAACTGCTTCTGGGCGCGCCCGGTCACCTTGGGTGGGAGCGGCAGGTCCAGCCTGCTGAAGTACGCCAGCAGACCCTCCAGCACCCGCACCAGACCCTTGCCGCCGGCGTCCACCACGCCCGCCTGCTTGAGGATGGGCAGCTGCTCGGGGGTGCGCTCCAGCGCTTCCTCGGCCGCCTCGAACGCCCGCCTCAAGACCTCCAGCGGCGCCTGCGCCTTGGCGCGCTCCGCGGCGCGCGCGGCGCTCTTGACCACGCTCAAGATGGTCCCCTCCACGGGCTTCATCACCGCGTGGTAGGCGCTTTCGCTGCCGTCGGCGAGCGCTTCGGCCAGCTCCGGGCCGCCCAGACGGGGATGCAGGCGCGCGCGCTCGCCGAAGCCCTTGAGCACCTGCGAAAGGATGACGCCGGAGTTGCCGCGCGCGCCCAGCAGCGAGCCGTAGGCCAGGGCATGCGCGAAGCCCTTCATGCTCTGCGGATTCTCGTCCCCGAGCTGCCGCCTGACCGCCTGCATGGTCAAGTGCATGTTGGTGCCGGTGTCGCCGTCAGGGACCGGGTAGACGTTCAGCGCGTTGATCTCGTCGACGAACACGCCGAGCCATTCGGTGGCGTAGCTGAAGGCGTGGCTCAGGTCGCGCGCACCGAGCGTCTCCGGCTCCTTGGTGGCAACGTCAGCCACGGCCCACCCCGTCGACGTGCACGCGGACCTCGTCGAGCGTGATGCCCGCCAGACGCTCGGCGGCATAACATGCG
>CAYOXR010000205.1:0-3738 GCA_964407955.1 uncultured bacterium
CTGCGCGCGCGGCGGCGCCGAGTCTCTGGCCCTGGTGGCCGCCGGCGGATTCTCGCGACGCAGCGTGGGCTACGTCGGTGCCTCCGACGGCTGGCAGGACTTCGCTCGCAACGGCGCGATGACCTGGAGCTTCACGCATGCGCTCCACGGCAACGTGGCGCTGATGGGTGAGCTGCCGCAGCCCCGCGGCGTGCTCGCGCTCGGCCTGGCAGCCAGCGACGAGGGCGCGGAAACGCGTGCTCGCGCCGCCCTCGCCGAAGGGTTCGAGCGCGCCAGCGGCGACTTCGAGGCCCAGTGGCGGCGCTGGGGTGAGACCCTCACGGCACCGTCACTGGCGCCCGAGCTCCAGCGCGAGGCGCTGCTCTCCGCGACCGTTCTCAAGGTGCACGAGGACAAGGCCTATCCGGGCGCGGTGGTCGCCAGCCTGAGCATCCCCTGGGGCAACGCCCGTGACGACCTGGGCGGCTACCACCTGGTATGGCCTCGGGATGCCGTCGAGACCGGCATGGCGCTACTCGCCGCCGGACAGGTGGAGGATGCCAGGCGCATGCTCGCCTACCTGGTGGCCACGCAGCGAGCCGACGGGCACTGGTCGCAGAACATGTTCCCGGACGGGCGCGCCTTCTGGACCGGAGTCCAGCTCGACGAGGTGGGCTTCCCGCTGCTGCTCGCCGCCAAGCTGGCGGAGCGCGGCGCGATCGATGGCCTTGCCGGCGTCGAGGAGATGGTACACGCAGCGGCCGGCTTCCTGGCACGCTCGGGACCGCTCACGCCGCAGGACCGCTGGGAGGAGAACGCCGGCGCCAACCCGTTCACGCTGGCGGTGGAGGTGGCGGCGCTTGTCGCCGCAGGCGCGTTCCTGCCGGCAGAGGAAGCCGACTTCGCGGCCTCGCTGGCGGACTACTGGAACGAGCGCATCGAGGACTGGACGTACGTAGAGGACGGCCCGCTGGAGGATCCCCACGGCGCCGGCTACTACCTGCGGATCGCTCCCCCGCCGTCCGCAGGCGGTCTTCGCGGGCGGATCGACGTGCGCAACCGGTCGGGCGATCGGCTCGACGCCGCGGCTCTCATCAGCCTCGACTTCCTCGCCCTGACACGGCTGGGCCTGCGCGACCCGAACGACCCGCGCATCGTGGCCACGGCCGACCTGGTCGACCACCTGCTGGCCACGCACCTGCCCACCGGCACCGCCTATCACAGGTACAACGACGACGGCTACGGCGAGCACGCCGACGGCTCGCCCTTCGACGGCACCGGCATCGGCCGCGCCTGGCCGCTGCTGGCGGGCGAGCGCGCCCACCTGACCCTCCAGCAGGGCGAGGACCCGCTGCCCGCGCTGCGGGCCATGGCCGCCATGACCGGTCCCGGCGGCCTGATCCCCGAGCAGGTGTGGGACGCCGAGCCGATACCGGAGCGCTTCCTCGAGCCCGGCAAGCCCTCGGGCAGCGCGATGCCGCTGGTGTGGGCGCACGCCGAGTACCTCAAGCTCGCGTTCGCCCGCGACGCGGGTCGTCCCCTCGAGCTGCTCGACGGGGTCGTCGCGCGCTACCACGCGCGCCCACCGCAAGCCGAGACCTGGCACTGGCGCGACGAGGTGCCCTTCGACGCATTGCCGCGCGGCCGCGCTCTGGTCATCGAGCGCACGGCTTCCTTCACCCTCCATATGGGGTTCGACGGCTGGCAACACGTCGAGGACCGCGAGGCGGCGGCACTGCCATTCGGGCTGTACGGAGTGCGGCTGGAGGCGGCGGAACTGGCCAAGCGGGCCAGCTTGGAGTTCACCATCCGTGACGCCGCCACCGGCGCCTGGTCCGGGGACCGGCAGATGGCGCTCGAAGCCGCAGGCCCGCGCGGCCGCCTGCGCTGACACCATCGCCGACCCCGCGCCGCCTGCACATTTTCTGCACGCCGTGCCGTCAAGACCTGCATCGGGAGGGGACATCGTGCACTGGTGCCTCGTGGCGACGAGCGTAAAGACCGTGCAGTACAAGCTACGGGGCCGGAAGGAGACGGCATGCCCCGACGTACACGCCTTGGGCTCGTCCTGGCAGCGGCCGCGCTGACGTTGCCGGCGTTGGCACTGGCCCAGAACACGCCTGCGCCCGCGCCACCCACCTCTACGCAGCAGCAGACGCTAGGGGCGCTCGAGCGCCAGGCGGCCAGGCTCACGTTGATCAACCGCCTGCCGCAGGCCGACCGCGCCGAGGCCGCCAAGCTCCTCGATCGCGCGGGTGCGCTGCGCCAGCGCGCCCGGCAACTGCGGATCGAGGAGCTGAGGGCCTACATCGCCGCGCTCAAGGCCGGCGACGCCCCGGCCGCCGCGCGCGTGCAGGCGCAGCAGAAGGTCGCGGACGCCCGGTTGACGCTGGCCAAGGACGCCGCCACGCTGCGGACCGACGCGCAGGCATTCCTGCAGAAGGTGCCCGAGGCGCGCGCGCTGCTTCGCTCACTGAGCATGCGTGACGAGGCGCGCCGCACGCCGGGCGCCGGACCGGCGAACGGCGCCGGCAACGGCGGCACGCCCCGGCCTGGCACGCGTGGCTTCCGCGGCTTCAACGGCATGGGCGGCGCCGCGGGTGCGGGGACGATGCGCCAGGGCGCTCGCCAGCCGTGGGGTATGGGCGGCGCCGCGCCCTATGGGCGCATGCCCTGCGGACAAGGGCGCATGCCCTACGGGATGATGCCGTACGGCATGATGCCCTACGGCAGGGCTCCCTACGGAGCAGCCCCCTACGGGATGATGCCCAACGCGATGCCGTGGCAGATGATGCCGTGGCAAATGCCGTGGCGCCGGTGGGGCCGTGACCCGGGCAGGTGGGGAACGCCGCAGCCGAACGGACCACAGAACGCACCGCAGCCGGGGACGCCGGGAACCGGCATGCCCTAGAACGGCACGCCGCCGGCGACCGGCGGGACGGGGCCGCGGGCTCTGAGCCGCCGGACCTGAGCCGCCGGACCTGAGCCGCCGGACCTGAGCCGCCGAACCTCCCGGCCGGTCTCGGCGAGTTCCAAACGCCGATCCCAACGCTCCCATACGCCGAGCTCCCACATGCCGAGCTCCCACATGCCGAGCTCGACCACGCGCCTCCGGTCCGCAAGAGCCGGAGGCGCGCTCTCTGCGAGGCGCGCCCGCGTGCAGGCCTGCCGCGGCAGGCCCAAGTGGAGGGCCCCCGCTTTCGCGGGGGCCCGCTGACGGACAAGTCCGCCATCCACACCTTAGGAGGGGTATGAAGAGAGGTTGCCACGCTCGTTGGCAGCCACCGACAGAAGGATAGCCGCCGGACTTGATAGAAGGTTGAAGGGCGCGTGAGAAACGTGGGTGCGCCGGCGCCGCGGCGGGCCCCTCGGCGCCCCGCGGGCGACACTCGGCTCACTCCAGCAAGTTGTGCTCGAGCGCCCAGCGCACGAGCTCCGCGCGGGTCTTCACGCCGAGCTTCTCGGACGCGCGCTCGCGGTAGGTCGCGACAGTCTTCTCACTGATGCCGAGGGCCTCCGCGATCTCCTTGTAGGTGCTGCCGTGAGCGATGTGACGAACCACCTCGTGCTCGCGCTGGGTCAGACGCGCGTTGCGGTACGGGTCGCCACTGGCCATCTCGCGCGCCAGCTCGGCAAGCAAGCGTGCCGGCGCGTAGTACTCGCCCCGTGACACCGCCAGGATGGCGTCGACCAGCTGCATCTCCAGCGAGCTCTTGGGTACGTACCCCGACCCGCCGGCCTCCAGAAAGCCCTGAACGT
>CAYOXR010000206.1:0-5744 GCA_964407955.1 uncultured bacterium
CGATGCCCACAGCGCCGCCGTCGAGCTCGATGCCCACCAACAAGTGCTCGAGGCGGGCGAGCTCGCTGCCCGCCCCCCAGCGCAGGGTGCCGGCCATGGGGAGCGTCAACGGGGCGGTGCCGATGCGAGTGATGCGGGCCATGGTGACGAGCCTACAGCCAGGCCCGGAGGCGGCCGGCCACCTCGGCCGCGCTCAGGCCGCCGGTGTCCAGCCGCAAGCGGCGCGACGCGGGCAGCGCGGCGAGCCGAGCCCAGGCCGCCGCGTCGTCGTAGTGGGCGCTCTCCTCAGCGATGATGCGCGCGGCGGTGAGGACGGCGCCCGGGTCGAGGCCGCGCGCGGCGCGAAGCAGCGCCGCCGGGTCGGTGAGGCGGCCCAAGCCGGGCACGTCGGCCAGGCGCGCCGCCAGACCGGACGGCTCCGCAGCGACGGCCGGCCCGGCGGGCTCCGGCGCGGCAGCGGCCCGGTCGAACGCGTCGTGGCGGCCGGCCAGGCGCAGGATGCGCGCCTCGGCGGGCGCCTCGAGCACGACGAAGCGCGCGCCGTCGAAGGCGTCCGCCGCGCAGCCGACCTCATCGTCGCCACGCAGGTTGTCGAAGACCAGCAGGGGAACCGTGGCAGGCACCTCGCGGCTCTCGAGGTGGCGCTTCAAGGCGTGCGCCAGGCCGCCCGGGTGCGCCTCGCGGTAGCGCGCCGTGAGCCGGAAGCGCTCGATGCGGTCGGTTACGGGCCGCACGTCCTCTCCGGCCAGGTGCTGCGCCTCCGGGATGACGATGCGGTCGGTCAGCGCCCGCCGGTTCGGCAGCAGCAAGGCGCCCGGCACCGCCGACAGCAGGGCCTCGACGGCCGTACTCTTGCCGGCGCCGGTGAGCCCGACGAAGATCACCAGCTCGGGGGACGGCACGCGGCTGGGGCCGGCGCCTCAGGCCAGCGACGCCAGCCGCTCGCCGGCGCGCCGGATCGCGGCCTCGTCCTTGCAGTACGCGAAGCGCACCAGGTGGCGCGCCAGCGAGCGATGCTCGGCCGCGTAGAAGGCGCTGGGCGGGATGGCCCCGACGCCCACGCGTTCCGGCAGGGCGCGGCACAGCGCCACGTCGTCCTCGTAGCCGAGGGCGCTGGCGTCGGCCAGCACGAAGTAGCCGCCCTCAGGCACGTAGGGGCGGAAGGGCGTGGCCTCGAGGACCGCGAGCAGCGCGTCGCGGCGGCGATGGTAGGCGCTCGCCAGCTCCCGGTAGTAGCCACTGCTGCGCGCGTGGCGGAGCATCGCCGCACCCGCCGCCTGTAGCGGCGTCGCCACCGTGAAGGGGATCCACTGATGCGCCATGCGCACGGCGCGCACGAGCGGCTCGGGGCCGCTCACCCAGCCCACCTTCCAGCCCGTGACGCTGAACGTCTTGCCCAGGCTGGCGACGCTCAGGGTGCGTTCCCAGGCGCCGGGCCGGCTCGCCAGCGGGACGTGCGCGTCGAAGGTGATGTGCTCGTACACCTCGTCGCTGACGAGGAGGGCGTCCACCCGCGTCGCCTCGGCCACCAGCAGGTCGAGCTCCGCCGGCGTGAAGACCTTGCCGGTGGGGTTGTGCGGGGTGTTGACGACGATGGCGCGGGTGCGTTCGCCGACGGCGGCACGCAAACGGTCCGGGTCGAGACGCCAGCGCCCGCCTTCGAGCTCCAGCGGCACGTAGCGGGGGACGCCGCCGGCCATGATCACGTCGGCCGGGTAGGCGTCGTAGAAGGGCTCGATGAGGAGCACCTCGTCACCGGGGTCCACGAGCGCCTGCATGATCGCGAACAGCCCCTCGGTGGCGCCGTCGGTCACCAGCACGTTGGCGGCCGGGTCGAGCTCGCGTCCCGTGGCCGCTCCGATGTCCAGGGCCACCTCGGCCGTCAGCTCGGGCAGCCCCCCCAACGGCGCATACTGCTGGAAGCCGTTGGCGCTGGCTCTCAGCGCCTCCAGTACGAACTCGGGCGGCGCGAAGTCGGGGAAGCCCTGCCCCAGGTCGATGGCGCCGTGCTCCTTGGACAGCCGGGAGTACGTAGCGAAGACGGTTTCCTGGAAGCTCGCGACGCGGGCGGCGGGCACGCCCCGCCGAGCGCTGGCGGTCGGCTTACTGGCCATGTGGGTCATTCTAAGCGGCGAGCCGGGCGGGGTCGGTGCACGCGGTGCCGGCGGCGCGCCCGCCGCCCGAAGCGGCCGGGTGGGCGGCGGACCCGGCCGGGATCACGCCGTCGCCGGCGCGGCCTGCAAGGCGGCCACCACTGCCGCGGTGAAGGCCTCCGTGCCGCGGCTGCCGCCGAGGTCGACGGTGGCGTCCTCCGCCAGCGCGGTTTGCACCGCCGCCTCCAGCGCGTCGGCCGCCGCGCCCTCGTCCAAGCCGTGACGCAGCATCATGGCGGCCGAGAGCAGCGTGCCGACCGGGTTGGCGATGCCCTGACCGGCGATGTCGGGAGCGCTGCCGTGCACCGGCTCGTACAGCCCTACGTCGCCCCCCAGGCTCGCCGAGGGCAGCACCCCGAGGGAGCCGGGGATGACCGCCGCGAGGTCCGAGAGGATGTCGCCGAACAGGTTTCCGGTCACCACCACGTCGAACTGCGTGGGCGTGCGCACGAGCTGCATGGCGGCGTTGTCGACGTAGAGATGGTCGAGCGCCACGTCGGGGTAGGCGGTGTCGTGCACCCCGACCACCACGTCACGCCAGAACTGGGAGACGTCCAGGACGTTGGCCTTGTCGACGTTGGTGACCTTGTTGCGGCGCTGGCGTGCGGTCTCGAAGGCGACGCGGGCGATGCGCTCGACCTCGTAACGGTCGTAGACCATGGTCGACGCGCCCTGGTCCTCGCGGGCGTAGGACGGCTTGCCGAAGTAGATGCCGCCGGTCAGCTCGCGCAGGATGAGCAGGTCGGTGCCGCGCGCGACCGCTTCCTTGAGAGGGGAGAGCCCTTCCAGCCCGGCGAACACCTTCACCGGCCGCAGGTTGGCGAAGACGCCGAGGTGCCGCCTCAGCGCCAGGATGCCCGACTCCACGCGCTTCTCGCGCGGCAGGCGGTTCCAGGGATGGTCGCCCACGGGGCCGCCGGCGGAGCCCATGAGCACAGCGTCGGCGCGGCTGCAGGCGTCCTTGGTGACCTGCGGCAGAGGCTCGCCGTAGCGGTCGATGGCGCCGCCGCCGAAGGGCAGGCGCTCGTACTCGAAGGCCAGGCCGTGGGTCGCCTGCATCGCGTCGAGCACGTGCAGGGTCGCGTCGATCACCTCGGGGCCGATGAAATCGCCCGGCAGGACGGCGATGTGGTTGCTCATGGTTGGGTCCTTTCCTCAGATGGCTTCACGGCCAGCACCAGCGCCATGGGCAGCGCGAACGCGAGCGCTTCGTCCTGCGCGTATTCGATGCCGAGCAGCCGACGCTCCAGCTCCCCCGCCTGCCGGAACAGCCGCCGCACCTCCGCGTCGCCGGCCGCATCGAGGCGCATGAGGCCGATCCAGTCGTCGACGCGCAACCTGTAGCGGATGTGCATGTCGCCGACGATCCACTGCAATCCGGCGTCGGCGAGGAACGCCTGCCATTCGGCAAGCGTGTACGCGCGCACGTGGGTGGCGTCGCGGGCGCGCTCAACGGCGTCGAGCCAGGCGTCCACGCGCGGGTCCGGCGTGACCTCGTCGACCAGCACGAAGCGCCCACCCGGCTTGAGCAGGCGCGTCACCTCGCGCAGGCTGGCGGCCACGTCGGCATGATGGTGCAGGGTGTGGCGCGCGGTGACGATGTCGAAGCTGGCGGCGTTCAGGCCGGTGTCGTCCGCGGCGGCCTGAACGAAGCGCAGGTTGGCCAGCGAGCCGTAGCGCTCACGCGCGCTGTCTAACATCCCGGGCTCGGGATCGAGCGCCACCACCTCGGCGGCGGCGGCCGCCAGCCGGGCAGCGGTGTGTCCCGTGCCGGTACCGATGTCCAGGCAGCGGTCCTGGGGGCCGGGCCGGGCGAGGGCAAGCAGCGGCTCCAGCGACGGCCCCGCCCGGTGCACCGCGCTCGAGGCGTAGCCCGGGCCGCGCTCGGACCAGCCGTGGGCGGCGCCCGCCGGCTGTTGCTCGCCCACGCTCAGGCCGAGCCGACGGCGTGGCCAAGGCGCTCCGCGACTTCCCGGACCTCGCCGACGCCTTCCAGGAGCTCGCCCAGCGGGTCCCAGTAACCGGCCAGCAGCGCCTCGCGGGCAGACTCGGGCATGCTCGCGTCCAGCGTCAGGGCACCGGCCCGCACCTGCCCGCCCGCGACGTCGACGACGATCTCCAGCTGCGGGTCGTCGCGCACCGCCTGGGTCAGGGCGCGGCGCGCGTCGGGGGAGACCGACACGCACGCCAGCCCCAGCGTGGTGGCGTTGCCGAAGAAGATCTCGCCGAAGCTCTCGGCGACGACGGCCGTGAAGCCGGCGCGGACGAGGGCCTGCGGCGCGTGCTCCCGGCTGGAGCCGCAGCCGAAGTTGCTTCCGGAGATGAGGATGCTCGCACCCGCGAAGCGAGGATCGTCGAGCACGTGGCCCTTCAGCGTGCCGTCCTCGCCGTGGCGCTCGTCGTAGAACAGCGTCTCGCCCAGACCGTCGAAGGTCACGCACTTGAGGTAGCGCGCGGGGACGATGCGGTCGGTGTCGATGTCGTCGCCCGTGACGGGCACGCCGCGCCCGCGGAGCTCGCGGATCTGCTTCAACGCCATGTCAGGCCACCGCCTCTCGCGTCACCCCGAAGACCTCGCGGGCGTCGGTCACTTCGCCGGTCACGGCGGCCGCCGCCACCATCACCGGGCTCATCAGCACCGTGCGGCCCGTCGGGCTGCCCTGGCGGCCCTTGAAGTTGCGGTTGGAGGTGCTGGCGCAGAGCTGGTCTCCCACCAGCTTGTCGGGGTTCATGGCCAGGCACATGGAGCAGCCGGCGTCGCGCCACTCGAACCCGGCCGCCTTGAAGACGCGGTCGAGGCCCAGCCGCTCGCACTCCGCCTTGACGTGCTGCGAGCCCGGCACGGCGATGGCCGTGACCGCCGGGCTGACCCGCCGGCCCTCCAGGTAGCGCGCGGCCTCGATGAAGTCCGACACGCGTCCGTTGGTGCAGGAGCCGAAGAAGGCGACATCCACCTTGGTGCCCTTGATGGGGGCGCCGGGGGCGAGCTTCATGTGCGCCAGGGCCTCCGCGATGGCCTCGCGCTCGCCCGCGGCAGCGCCCTCCACGGTGGGGACGTCCTGCTCGATGGAGATCGCCTGACCCGGGTTGAGGCCCCAGGTGACGGTCGGGGCGATGTCCTCGCCACGGATGGTGACGACGTCGTCGTAGTGGCAGCCGGGGTCGGACGCCACCGCCCGCCAGCGCGCCACCGCCTCGTCCCAAGCGGCGCCGCCAGGCACGAACGGGCGACCCTGCAGGTAGGCGAAGGTCGTGTCGTCGGGGTTGACGTAGCCGCAGCGGGCGCCGCCCTCGATCGACATGTTGCAGACCGTCATGCGCTCTTCCATGCTCATGCGGGTCACGACGTCGCCCCCGTACTCGTAGGCGTACCCCAGGCCGCCCTTCACGCCCAGGGTTCGGATGATGTGGAGGATCACGTCCTTGGCGTAGACGCCCGGCCGCAGCCGGCCGGTGACCTCGATGCGCCGCACCCTCAGCTCGCTCATGGCCAGCGTCTGGGTGGCGAGCACGTCACGCACCTGGCTGGTGCCGATGCCGAAGGCGATGGCGCCGAAGGCCCCGTGGGTGGAGGTGTGGCTGTCGCCGCAG
>CAYOXR010000207.1:0-2779 GCA_964407955.1 uncultured bacterium
GCACGACGACGTCGCTGGCGCGGAGCGCCTGCAGGTGGGTCGCGGGGCTCGGCGGATGTTGCCAGCCCTCGAAGAAGCCGGTGAGCTGTCCGGCCGTGATGTCGTCGCTCGACTCCAGGTAACGGATCATCGCGGCCTCCTTCGCGCACCCTTGCGAGCCGGTTGCAGGGCCGGGCGCGCAGTGCGTCGGCGCCGCGCTTCGCGCGCTCCCCTTGGGTTCGGTCAGTCGACCACCTTGAAGATCTCGCGGCGGCCGCTGCGGACCAGCGGGATGAGGCGCCCGTAGAGCCGGCGCCACTCCTCGTCCTTCGTGACCTTGTCCAGTTCGCGCTCGTAGCTGGCCAGGTCATCGGTGGTCAGCTCCATGACCAGCGTGTAGTACTCGCCGACGTAATCGGTCAGGAAGCGCACGTCGGCGTAGCCCTGCTTCGCCATCAGGTCTCGCCACTCGCGGACCAGTGCCACGGCCTCGCGCGCCTTGCCGAAGTGGAGCTGAAACACCTCTCGGGCTACGACCATAGGACCCCTCCCAGTGTGGCCCCGCCTTCGCGGCGAGCGCCAAGGTCGCCTCATCGTAATGCGTTCGAATCGCTGGCTTCAGGGGTACGAGGAATCTGGCGCGCTGGGGCGCGGCGGTGGGCCTGCACATCGCGCCACGGGTCAGGCAGCGCCAGGGGCGCGGCTTCTCCAGCACGACCGCTTGACGCACGCGGACGCGTCAAGTTGGCTTGACGACCCGTCGAAGCGCGTCCTCCAGGGCCCCGCTCAGGCGCCGACGTACGTTGCGAGGTGCTCGCCGGTGAGCGTGGAGCGCGCGGCGACGAGGTCGGCGGGCGTGCCCTCGAAGACGATGCGGCCTCCGTCGTGGCCGGCGCCGGGGCCGAGGTCGATGATCCAGTCCGCGTGCGCCATGACGGCCTGGTGGTGCTCGATGACCACGACCGACTTTCCGGAGTCGACGAGCCGGTCGAGCAGGCCGAGCAGCTGCTCGACGTCGGCGAGGTGGAGGCCGGCGGTCGGTTCGTCGAGGACGTAGGTGCCGCCCTTCTCGCTCATGTGCGTGGCCAGCTTCAGCCGTTGGCGCTCGCCGCCCGACAGCGTGGTGAGCGGCTGGCCGATGTTGAGGTACCCCAACCCCACGGCCGCCAGCCGCGCCAGGATGGTGTGCGCGGCCGTGTTCTTTGCCGGGCCGGACGCGAAGAAGGCCTCGGCCTCGGTCACCGGCATCGCCAGCACCTCGCTGATGTCGCGGCCGCCGAGCCGATACTGCAGCACCGCCGGCTGGAAGCGCTTCCCCTCACACTCCTCGCAGGTCGTGGCCACGGTGTCCATGAAGCCGAGCTCGGTGTAGATGACACCGGCGCCGTTGCAGACCGGGCACGCGCCCTCGGAGTTGAAGCTGAACAGCGCCGGCTTGACGCCGTGCGCCTTGGCGAACGCCTTGCGGATGGGATCGAGCAGTCCGGTGTAGGTCGCCGGGTTGCTGCGGCTGGAGCCGTGGACCTGACCCTGGTCGATCGACACCACGCCCGCGCTCGCCGGAATCGAGCCGTGCACGAGCGAGCTCTTGCCGGAGCCAGCGACGCCGGTGACCACGACGAGCACGCCGAGTGGGACGTCGACGTCGACGCCCTGCAGGTTGTTGGTGGTGGCGTCGCGGATCGCCAGCTTGCCACTGGGCTTCCGCACCTTGGCCTTGAGCACGGCGCGGTCGCCGAGGTGGCGGCCGGTCAGCGTGTCGCTCTCCAGAAGATCGTCGACGGTGCCTTCGAAGCAGACGCTGCCGCCCGCCGTGCCGGCGCCGGGGCCGAGGTCGACGACGTGGTCGGCGACGTGGATCGTCTCCGGTTCGTGCTCCACGACGAGCACCGTGTTGCCCTTGTCGCGCAGCCTGAGCAGCAGCTCGTTCATGCGCCCGATGTCGTGCGGGTGCAAACCCGTGGTGGGCTCGTCGAAGACGTAGGTGACGTCGGTGAGCGACGAGCCGAGGTGGCGGATCATCTTGACGCGCTGCGCCTCGCCGCCCGACAGCGTGCCCGAGGGTCGCTCGAGCGAGAGGTAGCCCAGCCCGATCTCCACGAACGCGTCGAGGGTCTGCTGGAGGGCCGCCAGGAGCGGCCCCACCGAAGGCGCGTCCAGGCCACGCAGCCACTCCGCCAGGTCGCTGATCTGCATGGCACACGCATCGGCGATGCTGACGCCTTCGATCTTCGACGAGCGGGCCGCCTCACTGAGGCGGGTGCCGCCGCAGTCCGGGCACGCCTTGAAGGTGACCGCCCGCTCCACGAACGCTCGCACGTGCGGCTGCATGCCCTCCTTGTCCTTGGAGAGCATCGACTTCTGGATCCGCGGGATCAGTCCCTCGTAGGTCATGTTGATGCCCCCGATCTTCATCCTGGTCGGCTCGTGGTGGAGCAGGTCGTGCAGCTCCCGCTCGGTGTAGTCGCGGATCGGCTTGTCGGGATCGACGAAGGCCGAAGCGGCGTAGAGCCGGTAGTTCCAGCCGCCCGCCTTGTAGCCGGGGATGGTGAGGGCGCCCTCTGCGAGGGACTTGCCGGCATCGAACAGCTGAGCCAGGTCGATGTCGGAGACCGTGCCGCGGCCCTCGCAGCGCGGGCACATGCCGCCCGTGCGCATGAAGGTCCGGCTCTCAGCCTTGCGCTTGCCGTCGCCGCGCTCGACCGTGATCGCGCCGCTTCCCCGGACCGTGGGGACGTTGAAGGCGTACGCGCTGGGCGACCCGATGTGCGGCACCCCGAGCCGACTGAAGAGGATGCGC
>CAYOXR010000208.1:0-4829 GCA_964407955.1 uncultured bacterium
GCCCGAGCCGGCACGCACCGGCCCGGCATCGCGGCAACGCCCTCAGTCGAGGCGGCGGCGGATGATCCCGCCACCGAGGAGCCTGTCGTCGTCGTAGAGGACCGCCGACTGTCCCACGGTGACGGCGAACTGCGGCTCGTCGAACGCGAGCCGGAAGCCTCCGTCGGTCAGGGTCAGCGCCGCAGGCACCGGCGCCTGGCGGTACCGCACCTGGGACTGCACCCTGGTGGGCAGGCGGCACTCGTCCAGCAGGAAGTTCCTGCGCTCGGCCTCGAGCCCGCTCCAGAAGCACATTTCCCGAGGGCCGACGACCACCGTGGCGTCATCAGGCCGCAGCTCGATCACGAAGCGCTCGAGGTGCGACTTGAACAGGCCCAGCCCGCGCTTCTGCCCGATGGTGTAGAACTGAACGCCGCGGTGCTCACCCACCACCGCGAATCCCTGACTGGCGTCCACCACTGGGCCGGGGCGCTCACGGCTGCCGTCGCGAAGGTAGCCCTGCACGGTGTCGGGGATGAAGCACAGCCCGGAGGAGCTGGGCTTCTCCGCCGTGCGCAGGCCCCGCTCCGAAGCCAACGTGCGCACCTCGCGCTTGCTGAGCTCGCCCAGCGGGAAGAGCAGATACGGCAGGACCTCCCGTGGCAGCGCCCACAGGAAGTAGGTCTGGTCCTTGTCGTCGTCGGCGCCGCGGTGGAGCTCGACGCCGTCGCGGCCGTCGACACGGCGCACGTAGTGTCCGGTCGCCAGGTAGTCGCATCCGAGCGCCTGGGCGCGCTCCACGAAGGCACCGAACTTGATGTGCCGGTTGCACCACACGCACGGGTTGGGCGTCTCGCCCGCTTCATAGCCCGGCACGAACGGGTCCACCACGATCTCTTGGAAGCGCTCCCGGAAGTCCATCAGGTAGAACGGCACGTCCACCGCATCCGCCACGCGGCGGGCATCGTAGGCCGCCTGCGGACTGCAACACAGGTCAAACGCGCCGACGTCGCAATCGTCGGGCCAGAAGCGCGCCATGCCGCCCACGACTTCGAACCCTCGTTCCCGCAGCAGCACCGTCGCCATGGAGGAGTCCACGCCGCCCGACATGGCGCTGAACACCTTCCGGGTTCTGGTGGCGGCGGGCGTGCGGATCGCTTCCACGGCCCACCAGTCTAGCGGACGCCGCAGCTAGCGCGTGCGGCCCAGCGAGCACGCAGCCTGCTGCAGCACTCGGCCCAGCGCCGCGGCGCGGCGAGGCAGCAAGCCGGCTGTTCCCGGCAACGTGCCAAAGGGGCCACCGGTCGTACGGTAGACTGACCGCACGGAGGTGGATGTGAAAGGCGTTCGCATCCTGCAGCTCGTCCTGCTCGTTCTGTTGGCGCTGTATCTCGTGGCGTTCAACAACATGAACCCGGACCCGCTGACGCTCCCGCTGCTCCCCATGGTCATCCCCTTGCCGCCCGTGCTCATCGTGATCGCGGCGCTACTGGGCGGCTTCCTGGTGGGTTGGGTGCCGCCGCGCGTCGCACTGTGGCGCCGCAACCGTGAGAACCGCCGGCTCCGCGACCGTGTCGCCGCGCTCGAGCCACATGGCGAGCCCGAGCACGAGGGCTTCGAGCGCCCGGTCGTGATCCCGGACCGCCTGCCGGTCATCCCCGACCGGCCCGCACCTGAACCCGAGCAGGACGAGGAAACCGAGACCTCGTGAGCCTGGCCGACGACCATCGGCCGCCCACCCCACGCTGGCTCCTACGGCCCCCCGCACCGCCCCAGGCGGTGCGCTCGCTTTCCCGGAGTCTGGGCGTGCCGCCGATCCTCGCCGCCATGCTGTGGTCGCGCGGGCTGCGCGATGACGCTCCCGACCACCTCAACCCACCCCTGGAACTCAGCGGCATCCCCAGCCTCGCCACTGCGGCCGAGCGCCTCGAGCACGCCATCCGGGAGCGACGCCGCATCCTCATCCATGGCGACTACGACGCCGACGGCATAAGCGGCACAGCCGTGCTGCTCCTCGGCTTGCGCGAGCTCGGCGCCAACGTCGAGGCGTTCATCCCGAACCGCCTAGAGGACGGCTACGGCATCCACCCCGATCGCGTCGAGGAGCATGCGGCGCGCTGCCAGCTGTTCGTCACCGTGGACTGCGGCATCAGCAACATCGGCGAGATCGCCCGCCTCAACGCCGCCGGCGTCGAGACGATCGTCACCGACCATCACACCCCCGGCGAGGCCACGCCCGAGGGGTTGATCGTGCACCCGGGCAGCTCGCCCCTCGCCCGGGACGGACTGCCGCAGCTCACGGGAGCGGGGGTGGCCTTCCATCTGCTGTGGTCGCTCCGGCAGCGCCTCGGCATGTCTGCCCCGCTCGAGTACGCCGACCTCGCCGCCATCGGCACCATCGCCGACGTCGCGGCGCTGCTCGGTGAGAACCGCGCGCTGATCGTCGAGGGCCTGAAGCGCCTGGGCAACTCGCGCTGGCCCGGCGTGCGCGCCAGCGTGCGGCAGGCTCATCTTCGTGGTGACATCACCGCCCGCGAGGTGGCGTTCGTGCTGGCGCCTCGGCTCAACGCCGCGGGCCGGCTGGGCGAGGCCGACCTCGGCCTGGAGCTCCTCACGACCGCCAGCGAACGGCGCGCCAGCGAGCTGGCCGCCTACCTGGACGCCCGCAACCAGGACCGCCGCCGCATCCAGGACGACATGCTCGAACAGGCCCTGGAGATCGTCGATCCGGAAGCCCCCGCGCTGGTGGTGGAGGACCCGCGCTGGCACCCCGGCGTCATGGGAATCGTCGCCTCCAAACTGCTCGAGCGCTTCTACAAACCGGTCTACATCGTCGCCAGCGGGAAGGGAAGCGTGCGCTCGACGCCCGGCATCTCGGCCGTGGACGGGTTGCGGCATGCGGCCGCGCACCTGCGCCGCTTCGGCGGCCACGCCCAGGCGGCGGGCTTCGCGCTGGACATGGCGGCACTGCCCGCCTTCCGGGATGCCATTTACGACTACGCCGCGCAGTTCCCGACACCACAGCCCCTCATCACCGCCGACGCGGTGCTGGCCGGGACCGAGGTCGACAGCTCGCTTTGGCAGGCGATCCGCTCGCTCGAGCCGTTCGGCGAGGGACACCCGCCACCCATGTTCGCCCTCACCGACAGCCTGGAGTCGGCGCGGGCGGTCGGCCGGGACGGTGCCACGTTGCAGCTTCGCATCGGCGGCGTGAAGGGCGTGGCCTGGAAGATGGGCCACCGGGCCGACGCGCTCTCCTTGGGCGAGCCGGTCAACGCCGCGGTGGTGCTCAACGAGAACGAGTGGCACGACCGCCGAACGCTGGAGTTCATCGCGGAGGCGCTGCGGCCCGCCATGCCGTTGGGTCTGGCCTCCTCGGACGCGCTCACGCCCGGCGGCAAGACGGCGGCGCCGTCGGCGTTCGAAGCCGGCGTCAAGCTCCCGAGAATCGTGCGTGGCGGCCTGGCAACCGGGCTGCCGGCCGGCGGTTCCGGCTCGGCCGTCGTCGACGCAGCCATCGCGCCACTGGCGCCTGCGCGCACGGCCGAGCTCGAGGCGGCGCTCTCGATGGGCAGCGCCCTGTGGCTGACGCGACTGCCCGACGACGAGCCGGTCGCCGCGGCGCGACTCGCGCTGGCCGGGGCCTCGCTGGTGGCCTTCGACCTCGACGGCCCCGCGCTCACCGCGCTGGAAGCCTGCGCCGCCGAGTACCCCACACTGGACGAGGTCCGTCAGGCCTTCGTGGCGCTCAGCCGCGGCCTGAACGTGCCCTTCGCGGAGCCCAAGGCGGGCCGCGTGCGCGCCGCGCTCCGCGAGCTCGAGCTGCTCGACCCGGCGGGACGGCCGCTGAGCGGGCGCAAGCGCGACCCCTACAGCTCCGACGTCCTGCTCGACGGGCTGGTCCTCCGCCACCTGTTGCTGCGCTTCGTCACCGCCTACCGCCACCTCGACGACAACGCCTTCGCGCGCACCGCGCTCACCCTCTTCGGCCCGTTCGGACCGGGTGACGGTGCGACCGCGTTGGCGGGGCCGGGGGCGCCCGCGAGCGAGGCTGCCCGGCACGGGGACGGACAGGGCGACGGGCCCGGCGTGGCGGCGGACGCCAACGGCAGTCCGCCGCTCATGTCGGCGACCGCAGCGGCAGACCGCACCGGCGCCGTGGCAGGGCCGCGCAGCACGGACGCCAACGCGCCGACGGCCAGTTCCGCGCCGAGCGCGCCGGGAGCCATCTCCGAGCCGAACGCCGACTGAACCGGCCCACCAGGCAGGGTGCGGCGCGTTCCGTTCGACACCCCCCTCCCGCGCACCTCCCGGCAGGCGAGCGGTCACGAACGCGTGCGATACTGACGGCATGACGACGGCATCCGCGGCCCGCTCGTTCGCGGACTCCGCGAGCGCCGGGCAGCTCGAAGACGAGCTGCGCGCCCGCATACGCGGCGAGGTCCGCTTCGACGAGCGCGCCCGCTCCCTGTACGCCACCGACGCCAGCCCGTACGAGATCCGCCCGCTCGGCGTGGTCGTTCCCCGGTCGACGGACGACATCCGCGCCACCGTCGAGCTGTGCGCGCGCCACGGCGTGCCCCTGCTGCCGCGCGGCGCGGGCACCAGCCTCGCCGGCCAGACGGTCGGACGGGCGGTGGTCCTGGACGTGTCCAAGTACCTCACGCGCGTGCTGGAGGTCGATGCCGAGGCCCGCTGGGCGCGCGTCGAGCCGGGCGTGGTTCGCGACCAGCTCAATGCCGAGCTGGCCCCACACGGGCTGCAGTTCACACCCGACATCTCGACCACCAATCGCGCCAACATCGGCGGCATGGTGGCGAACAACGCGGCCGGAACGCGCAGCATCAAGT
>CAYOXR010000209.1:0-1567 GCA_964407955.1 uncultured bacterium
CAGGGGGTAGAACGCAGGTCGTGTTCGACTGGACCGGGTAGGCGGAGCCCGAAGACTGGGGGCAGCCGCTCCACGAAGGTCGGGAGACGGTGTCGTGGATCCTCGCGCACCCAGGGAGACGCCCCGCCACGCGGGTGTCGCATGACACATGCGGGGAGCGCAAGCTGGAGCGCCACCTCGAGTCGGTTCGGCGAAGCGCGTATCCTGAGGATGACGATCAACCGTGTCCGAATGGATACGCACCCTCGAAGACAGGCCGTCGTTGCGGCGTGCTTCTGGAGGCCAGTGCCAAGGCCTCGAGTCTGCGGCGCTCGGGCGCAGGGCAGCAGGGTTCTTCGTCGGTCGCCCGTGGTACGCTATTGGCATCAAACCAACGCGGCTTCACACGATGCCACGCTGACCCGAGGCCGAGGCGAGGAGCGTCGAGGTGAAAGTCCCGTTGGAGTGGGTCTGGGAGAACGACCCCGAGGAACTTCCCGATGATGATCACACCCGCTGCATAGCGGCGAGCGGCGAGCGCTTCGTCGCCTGCGGCGGACAGTTGTTCGTGCTGACGACGCGAGCCTGTGCCCTGCCGAGCTCTTCGAGCGGTGGGCGCGAAGCGGCGCCCTCGTCGACCCTGCAGATGAAGTATCTCGGCCTCGACTGGCCGCGTGGGCTGGCGCAGCAACGCTGGGGCAGCGATCCGTTCGACTGTGGACCGCGCGGTGGCCAGGCCAAGCAGTCAGCCGGCCTCGCCTTGCTGGAGACTGTCGCGGGCGCGCTGGCCGCGGGCTCGATCGACCCGGGGCGTTCGTCTTCGGGGGTGGGGTTCGACGACCTGCGACAGCCTCAGCGGCCGCCTGGATGGCCTCCTCGTCTGCACGGGCGACGGCCGCCTAGGCCCGCCTCGCTGCCCGTCATCGTTGGGCCGGGTCGCAAACGCGGCCGGGGGATGGACTGAGCCGTGGATCGGCTGGCTCCTCGCGGCGACTTCCGCGTGTCCTCATCGTGGTCGCTGGCGCGGCTCCGGTCGAACCAGGGACGGTTCTCCATCTCCCTCATTGCGGATTCGATCTCCGCCTTGAGTTGTCCTTCCGAGCGCGCCAGCGTGGCTGAGCGGTTGGCGACACATCGGCCGGCGCTTGCATTCGCCGGTGGAGCTGCACATGAGGTTGTCGCCAGTGTGACCCTCACGACTTCGGTTGACGGTCGTCACGATACCAGCTTCTCCCTGAGCATCTCGTAGGGAGTCTTGCCGCCGACGGCCGTGTGCGGCCGCTGCAGGTTGTAGAACTCCTCCCAGACGGCGAGCTTGGCGCGCAGGTCGACGTCGCCGGTGTAGTCGAGCAGCTGGTAGAACTCCGTCTGGTCGGTGAGGTGCGAGCGCTCCACTTTGCCGTTGAGGTTCGGGCTCGCCGGCTTGATGTAGACGTGGTGCATGCCGAGGTCCTCGCAGTGCCAGTGGAACTTGGCCTGCCACTCGTGCCCGTTGTCGGTGCGCACCGTGTGGATGCGGAAGGGGAAGCGCCCGACCACGTAGCCCGAGGAAGTCGACGGCGCTCTCCTCACCTGTGGCGCTCGTAGA
>CAYOXR010000210.1:0-2540 GCA_964407955.1 uncultured bacterium
TGGGCATGGCGACCAACCTCGCACCCCACAATCTCAGCGAGGTGGTGGACGGTCTGGTCGCCATGATCGACGACCCTGCCGTCGGCAACGAGCAGCTCATGCAGTACATCAAAGGCCCGGACTTCCCTACCGGCGGGATCATGGGGCGGGAGGGCATCCGGAAGGCCTTCGAGACCGGTCGCGGCGGCATCCGGGTGCGCGGCCGCGCCCGCATCGAGGAGCGCAACAACCGTCACTCCATCGTGGTGACGGAGATCCCGTACCAGGTCAACAAGACCTCGCTGATCCAGACCGTGGCCTGGTTGGTGCGGGCCAAGCGCATCGAGGACATCGCTCAGCTTCGTGACGAGTCCGACCGCCAGGGCATGCGCATCGTGTTCGAACTGAAGCGCGGCGCCGTGCCGGAGCTGGTGCTCAATCAGCTCTACAAGTTCACGCAGCTGCAAAGCAGCTTCGCGGTCAACAACATGGTCATCGTCGATGGATCCCCGCGGCTGCTGCCGACGCGGGAGATGCTGCGGCTGTTCCTCGACCACCGCGCCGGGGTGGTTCGGCGCCGGAGCGAGTTCGAGCTCAGGAAGGCGCGCGAGCGGGCGCACATCCTCGAGGGCTACCTCATCGCGCTCGACAACCTGGACGCGGTCATCGCGCTCATTCGTGCGTCCAAGGACGGGCCGGAGGCGCGCGACGGCCTCATGCGCGAGTTCGAGCTGAGCGAGGCGCAGGCGCAGGCGGTGCTGGACATGCGGCTGCAGCGCCTGACCGGGCTGGAGCGCGAACGCATCAACGAGGAGTACCGCGACCTGCAGGAGGAGATCGCCCGGCTCGAGCTCATCCTCGCGGAAGAGGAGGAGCTCTGGAAGGTGATCCGGGGCGAGCTGCTGGACATCAAGGAGCGCTTCGGCGACGCCCGCCGGACCGCCGTCGCCGACCTCTCAGACGACATCTCCAAGGAGGACCTGATCGCCGAGGAGAACGTCGTGGTGACGCTGACGCGGGGCGGCTACATCAAGCGCACGCCCATCACCAGCTACCGGGCCCAGGCCAGGGGCGGCCGCGGCGTGTCGGCTCAGAAGGCCAAGGAGGACGACGTCAACTCCCTCCTGCTCGTCGGCTCGACGCACGAGTACCTGCTGTTCTTCACCGATCGCGGGCGCGTCTACCGTGAGAAGATCTACGACCTGCCCGAGGCGGAGCGTGGCGCCCGCGGCAACCACATCCGCAACATCCTCCCGCTGGAGGAAGCGGAGACGGTGCAAACGGTGCTGGCGCTGAGGGCGTTCGACATCCCCGGGTACTTCGTGTTCGCCACCCGCCAGGGCCTCATCAAGCGCACCGCCATCCACGAGTACGGCAACATCAACAGCTCCGGGCTCATCGCCGTGAACCTCGTCGGCGGCGACGCCCTGGTCGCAGTGCGCATCACCGATGGGCACGCCGACATCGTGCTCGGCACGCGCGGCGGCCAGGCGATCCGCTTCTCGGAGGACGACGTCCGCGAGACCGGACGCGCCACGCAGGGCGTGATCGGCATCCGCCTGAAGAAGGGGGATCAGGTCGTGAGCCTGGCGGCCATCTCCGAAGCGGACAAGGAGATCGCGGAGCTGCTCAGCGTCACCGAGCTGGGATTCGGCAAGCGCACCGGCCTCGCCGAGTACCCGCTGCAGGGACGCGGCGGCCAGGGCGTCATCACGCATCGCCTGACCGACCGCACCGGTGCGCTCGTCAGCCTCAACCACGTGCTCGGCGAGGAGGAGCTCTTCGTGCTGTCACAGCAGGGGATCTTGATCCGCACCAAGGTGGATCAGGTGAGCAGCTACGGGCGAGCCTCGCAGGGCGTGACCATCATGCGTATGGGCGAAGGCGACGTGGTCGTCGCCGCCATGGTCCTGCCCGACGAAGAGGACCTGGAGCGCGGCATGGAGCAGCGCAAGGGCACCAAGGCGTGAGCACGACCCGCGCGCCGTGACGCCGCCTCGACGCGACGACCGGCTCAGGGGCGGGCGGTGAGCGCCGCTTACGGGCCCGCCGTGCTGATCGATTGCGACCCCGGTCACGACGACGCCATGGCCATCCTCCTGGCCGGTGCCACCACCGAGCTGGTCGGCATCACCACCGTCAGCGGCAATGCCCCCTTGGAGCGGACGCTGCACAACGCGCTGGTCGTCGCGCAGATCGCCGGACTGGACGTCCCTGTGTACGCCGGAGCCGAGCGCCCGCTGCTGGAGCCGCCGCGGCACGCGGCGGGCATCCACGGCGAGAGCGGCCTCGATGGCCCGATCCTGCCGCCGTTGAAGCGCGGCGCGGCCGCGGGATCGGCGGTGCGGTTCATGCTGGAGAGCGCCGAGGTTCGCGATGATCTGTGGCTCGTCGCCACGGGGCCGCTGACGAACGTGGCGCTGGCGCTGGGGACCGAGCCCGCCCTCGCCACCCGGCTCCGCGGCATCAGCCTCATGGGCGGGAGCTGGGGGCCGGGCAACGTGACGGCCGCGGCCGAGTTCAACATCCGGGCCGACCCCGAGGCCGCGGCGATGGTGTTC
>CAYOXR010000211.1:0-23637 GCA_964407955.1 uncultured bacterium
ATCGCCTGCTCACCCTCATCGGCGAGCAGCGGCCCGACGCCATCATCCACTTCGCCGAGCAGCGCGCCGCGCCCTACAGCATGAAGTCCAGCTGGCACAAGCGCTACACGGTCAACAACAACCTCAACGCCACGCACAACACCCTCGCCGCCATCGTCGAGTCGGGCGTCGACGTCCACCTCGTGCACCTGGGCACCATGGGCGTGTACGGCTACGGCACCGCCGGCATGAAGATCCCCGAGGGCTACCTGCCGATCGAGGTCACCACCGACGACGGCGAGAAGATCCGCCAGGAGATCCTCTACCCTGCCAACCCCGGAAGCATCTACCACATGACCAAGACCCAGGACCAGTTGTTCTTCGCCTACTACGCCAAGAACGACGGGCTGCGCATCACCGACCTGCACCAGGGCATCGTGTGGGGCACCAACACCGTCGACACGATGGCCGACGAGCGTCTCATCAACCGTTTCGACTACGACGGGGATTACGGGACCGTCCTCAACCGCTTCCTGATGCAGGCCGCCGTCGGCTACCCCCTCACCGTGCACGGCACCGGCGGCCAGACCCGGGCCTTCATCCACATCCAGGACACCGTCCGCTGCTTGCAGCTGGCCGTCGAGAACCCGCCCGAACGGGGCGAGCGCGTCAAGATCCTCAACCAGATGACCGAGACGCACCGCGTGCGCGACCTCGCGCAGCTCGTCGCCGACACCACCGGCGCCACCATCGAGCACGTGCCCAACCCCCGCAAGGAGGACGCCGAGAACGAGCTGCACGTCAAGAACGACCTGTTCCTCGACCTCGGCCTGGAACCCACCACCCTCCAGCAGGGCCTGCTCGACGAGGTCACCAACATCGCCAGGCACTACGCGCATCGCGCCAACCTCGACAAGATCCCCTGCACCAGCACCTGGACCCGCGAACAGCGACCCGGCGCCCCTCAGGCGGCGCCCCGCCACAAGGAAACGGTCTGAGGAGCACGTCGCCGGGCCGGCACCGCTCGCGCCGCCACGCCGCCGCCTCGTGATGCGCATCGTTTTCTTCACGGAGACGTTCCTCCCCAAGATCGACGGCGTGGTGACGCGCCTGGTGCGCACCCTGGAGCAGCTCCAGGCGCTGGGCCACCAGGCGCTGATCTTCGCTCCCCATAACCCACCCGAAAGCTACGCCGGCCAACGGGTGGTGCGGGTGCCCGGCGTGCCGTTCAAGCCCTGGTACCCGGAGCTCTTCCTGGGCCTGCCCAGGCCGCGGCTCGGTCGCGCGCTCGACCGTTTCCGCCCCGACATCGTTCACGTCCTCAACCCGGTGGTCCTGGGCTTGTGGGGCACCGCCATCGCCAAGCAACGGAACCTGGCGCTGCTGGCGAGCTATCACACCGACGTCACCCAGTACGCCGAGGCGCTACGCCTGCGCTTCCTCACGGAGCCGTCGCGCATCTTCCTGCGCGACGTGCACAACCAGGCGCACGTCAACCTGTGCACCAGCGTACCGATGGTCAACTCGGCCCGCGGGTTGGGCATCCGCCGCGTGCGCTTGTGGCCGAAGGCAGTGGACACCGAGCTCTACCACCCGCGCAAGCGTTCGGCGGCGATGCGTGAGCGCCTCACCGACGGCCACCCCGACCAGCCGCTGATGGTCTACGTGGGGCGCCTTTCCTTCGAGAAGCGCCTCGACTGGCTGTATGCGCCGGTTACGCAGCTGCCCGGCGTGCGCCTGGCCCTGGTCGGCTCGGGACCGGCCGAGCACGTGCTCCGCGAGCGCTTCAAGGGCACCGCCACCGTGTTCACGGGCTACATGAGCGGCCACGAGCTGGCTGCGGCGTACGCCAGCGCCGACGTCTTCGCCTTCCCATCCGATACCGAGACGCTCGGTTTCGTGGCGATGGAGGCGATGGCGTCGGGCGTTCCCCCGGTCGGCGCCCGCGCCGGCGGCATCCCTGACGTGATCGACGATGGCCGCACCGGGCTGATGTTCACACCGGGAGATCTCGGCGAGCTCACCCAGCAGCTCGGGCGATTGCTGTTCGACGCGTCGTTGCGGACCCGCATGGGAGCGGCGGCCCGGCGCGAGATGGAGCATTTCGGTTGGCGCGACGCCACGCACACGCTGCTCGGCTACTACCGCCTGGCGATGCGCGTACGCGAGCGCTTCGACCCGCCCAGCGCGAGCTGAGTCGCGGCCTTCGGCCTGCGCTCAGCTCAGCCGGCCGGCATCCTGGGTACCAGCAGCGGCCGCGAGCCGCGGACGTGCACCTCGACATCCGCTCCGTACACGCGCGACACCAGCGGCGCAGTGAGGACCTCGGTCGGCGTGCCCAGCGCCGCCAGCCGCCCGCGCTCGAGAAGTGCCACGCGGTCGCAGCCGGCGGCCGCGAGGTTGAGGTCGTGGAGGACCACCATCACGCCCACCCCGCGCGACGCCTCACGCCGGACGAAGGCCAGGGCCTCGAGCTGATAGCGCAGGTCGAGGTGGTTCGTCGGCTCGTCGAGGAGCAGGTAGCGCGGCGCCTGCGCAAGCGCGCGCGCCAGCAGCACGCGTTGCCTCTCACCGCCGGAGAGCTCGGCGGCGCGCCGCAGCCGCAGCCCGCGCGTGTCGGTTTCGACGAGCGCCCGCTCGACGGCGGCGCGGTCTTCGGCCGACGGGGCGCCGAGCAGACCGGTGTGCGGCGTGCGGCCCATCGCGACCAACGCCTCCACCGTGAAGCCGGCGGGCAGCTCGCCCGATTGCGGTAACACCGCCACGGCCCGCGCCAGCGCGCGCCGACGGATGCGTGCCACGCTGCGCCCGTCCAGCCACGCCCCACCCCGCCAGGCGGGAAGGAGGCGGGTCAGGACCCGCACCAGCGTGGACTTGCCCGCGCCGTTGGGCCCGACGACGCCGAGCACCTCCCCGGGCTTCAGCTCGAGGTCGAGGCCGCGGAGCACCTCTCGCCCCGCATAGCCGGCCACCACGCCGCGGACGGCGAGGCTCACGAAGGACCCCTCACCGCTGCTGCCGCCTGAGCAGGGCCAGGAAGAACGGCCCGCCCACCAGGGCCGTGATCACACCCACCGGGATCTCCGCCGGCGCCACCACCGTCCGTGCGAACAGGTCGGCGAGCACCATGAACAGCGCGCCCCACAGCCCAGCCAGCGGCAGCAGGCGGCGGTGGCCGGCCCCGAAGGCGAGGCGCACGGCGTGCGGCACCACCAGGCCCACGAAGCCGATCACGCCGGCCACGCTCACCGCAGCCGCCGTCGCCAGCGTGGCTGCGGCCAGCAGGGCGAGCCGGACGGCCGCGACGGGGACGCCGAGTTGTGCCGCCGACTCCTCCCCGAGCTGGAGCACGTCCAGGGCCCGCGCCGCCCCGAGGATGGCAACCACCGACGGCACGAGCAGCGCCGCCACCGGCAGCAGCCGGGCCCAGCTCGCGAACGCGAAGCTCCCCAGCAGCCAGCTCAGGATGCCCGCGGCGCGATCGCGCGAGGCCAGCATCAGGAACGACGTGGCGGCGCTCAGGCTCGAACCCACCACCACGCCGGCCAGGATCAGCGCCACGGACGGCAACTGCGAGCCGCGTCGGGCGAGCAGCGTCACCACCGCCACGGTCGCCAGCGCGCAGCCGAACGCGGCCAGCGGGACCCCCAGGCGGGCCAGCCAGGGCACGGCGCCCGCGAACACCAGCACGACGGCCGCCCCGAAGCCCGCGCCGCTCGCTGCCCCGAGCAGGTACGGATCGGCGAGGGGATTGCGGAACACACCCTGGAAGGCACCCCCCGCCAGGGACAGGGCGGCCCCCACCAGCGCCGCCAGCACCACGCGCGGAAGGCGCAGCTGCCACACGATGGTGTCGACGGTGCCGTGCAGGTGACCGGTAAGGCCGTCAGCCAGGGCGCTCAGGAGAGCAGCGGGCGGAACGTGCACGCTGCCCACCCCCACGGCCAGCAGCATCACCGCCGCCAGCGCCGCCAGGGACGCGGTCGCCGGCGCCAGTCCGGCTCCCCGGCTGACGACTCGGCGAACGTCGGCGCGCGCCACGGCTCAGAAGTGCCCCGGGTGGAGCAGCCGGGCCAGCAGCACCACCGCGTCGCCCATGCGCGGCCCCGCCCGGCTCAGCATGTCCACCTGCTGCCGGTCGAGCGCGAGGACGCGGCCGTCCTCGACCGCTCGGAGCGTCGACCAGCCGGGCCGCGCCTCGGCCTTGGCCACGCTCTCGCCGTAAGGCGCATCCATCAGCAGCACCACCTCCGGATCCTGCTTGACGACGTACTCCGGATCCACTTGCGGGTACTCGCCCATGCCGGCGCCGACGATGTTCCGCCCGCCCGCCTTGGCCAGCAGGGTGCCCAGGTAGGAAGCGGGTCCCACGCTGTAGGGCGTGGGGTCGAGCTCCACGAACACGCTGGGCTCGCTCAACCCGGCGACCTTCGCGGCCACCGCGGCGACCTGCCCCTCGACCCGGCCGCGCAGCACGGCGGCCTCCGACTGCCGGTCCAGGAGCCGGCCCAGCGTGCCGAAGAAGGTCAGGGCCTGGTCGAAGGTCTGCGGCGTGCCCGCGTACACGGGCAGGCCGAGGTTGCGCAGCCGTGGTGCCAGGCCGCTGTACTCGTCGGTCAGGACCAGATCCGGCTTCAGCGCCACCAGCGCCTCCAGGTCGGGAGCGTTGGCGTTCCCGAGCTGCGGGAGGGAGGTCACCCGTTTCGGCCAGTCGCTCAACGCATCGACCCCGACGAGCGAACCGCACGCTCCCAGGGCGCAGACGGTCTCGGTGTCGCTGGGGATCATCGACACGATCCGCCGCGGTGCGTGCGTCAGCGTGAGGGAACCGCCGAGCTCGTCCTTGACGGTGAGCGGATAGGACGTGGCCAGCGCTGCCTGGAACGCCAGCAGCAGGATCACGAGGAAAGCCGCGCGCTTCGCCACAAACGCCTCCTGTGCTCCCGCGATTGGAGAAAAAGAGATCCATCCCCGAGGGGATGGACGCCGTTGGCCGCGCAGGCGGCTTCTGGGCAGCCCTTCCTCGTCCTCGCAAGGGGGTGCTTCTGCCGGCTCGCGGTACTCGGACTCGAGCGCCGTAGACGCCTCACCGTTGCGGGACAGTGCCGGAATCGCACCGGGCTTCCCCGCAGGCCGACAGCCGTAGACTACGCTGCACCCCCGCGGGTGTCAAACCTCGTCGGGCCGCGGTGCGGCTCCCGGACGCGCCGGCGGCCCGTGGTAGGCTCCCGGTCATGCCGCCAATGCGTGCGCTCGCCGATCTCGCCCCGCCGCCGCCTCCGCGCATCGACCGGCTGGTGCCGCCTCCGCGCTTCGCTCACGTGTCCTTCGATGCCTACCACCCACAGCACGCCAGCCAGGCAGCGGCGCTGGCGCGCGTGCGCGCCTTCGTTGGCGAGGCGCACGATGCCCTGGCCGGGCGGCGGGCGCGGCTGCTCCGGCGCCGTCGAGCGAGCGGCCGCGGACTCTACCTCGACGGCGGCTTCGGCGTGGGCAAGACCCATCTGCTGGCCGCCGCGTACTTCCACGCCGACGCCGACGCCACGCTCTACCTGAGCTTCCAGGAGCTCGTCTACCTGATCGGGGTGCTGGGCATGCAGCGCAGCCGGGCGGAGCTGGGTGGTCCGCGAATGTTGTTCATCGACGAGTTCGAGCTCGACGATCCCGGCAACACCCTCATCGTCAAGTCCTTCTTGAGCGCCGTGGCCGACGCGGGCGGCTTCGTGCTCACCACGTCGAACACGGCCCCGGAGGCGCAGGGGCAGGGGCGCTTCAACGCCGAGGACTTCCGCCGTGAGATCCAGTCTCTCGCCGCTCGCTTCGAGACGCAGGCGATGGACGGTCCCGACTATCGCCACCGCGTCGGTGTGGGCACGTGGACGCCCGAGGAGACGTTCCGCGACGCCTGCCGCCACGAAGCCGCACCCGAGCCGCGCGTGTTCACCGACTTCGACGAGCTCACCGCCTTCCTCGAGCGCGTCCATCCTTCGCGCTATGACGGACTCTTGCGTCAGGTCGGCACGCTCTACCTGGCGGGCGCGCGCACCCTCGCCACGCAGAACGACGCCCTGCGCTTCGTGCACTTCATCGACAAGCTGTACGACCTGGGGGTCGGCCTGCGGGCCAGCGGGAGGGTGCCGCTCGCCGAGCTGTTCGACGGCAGCTATGCCGGCAGCGCCTATGCCAAGAAGCACCTGCGCTGCCTGTCCCGCCTGAGCGAGCTGCTCGCCGAGGACGTGTCCGGTGCCCGCGACGGCGCCGGTCGGGCCCCGGAAGCCCGGCTGACCGGGGCGCCGGCGGCCGAACGCTGAGCGTCGACCTCAGGCGCGAGCGTGCGGCCCGGCCGCGAGCGATCCGGCCCGGGCCAGCAGATCCCTGGCGATGCGCTCGGCCCCACCTGCCGGACCCATCCGGTCCATGCCATCACGGACCGCGCGCCGGCGCTCCGGTCCGTCGGCCAGCAGTCGCTGGGCGCTCGCCGCGATTGCCTCGGGGCTGCCGTCGGTCACCGTCAGCCCCGCCCCGAGCAGTCGCGCCTGGTTGGCGACGAACGAGCGCGTGTAGTGCGGCTCGAGCGGGAACGAAACGACCGGCAGGCCGCTGGCAGCGGCCTGCTCGTTCCCCGTGCCGGCCGTTCCGAGCGCGACGCCCGCCGACGCCAGCACGTCGCTGAAGCGGCCCTGCACCACCCACAGCCGGCTGTCGCCAGACGCGAGGACTCGTGTGAGGCCGGCGACGACCGGCCGCTCGGGCGCCGGTGCCCAGCCCCGCAGCTCCGGCAGCGTGTCGCCGTGCCAGGCCACCACGCCGGTGACGCCCGGCATCCTGGTCAATGCCGCAGCCATGCGCGTCAGCGCCGACGGCGTGTGGGCACGCGTGCCCGGCAGCAGCGCCACGACCGGCCCCGCCGGCAGCCCCGCCAAGGGGCGGCCCGCGATGACGTCCACCACAGGGTTGCCCAGTGCCAGCGCCTGCCGCACGCCGTTCCCGCGCAGCCACGCCGCCGTCGCCTCGTCGCGTGCGTACACCACGGCCGCGAGATGGCGCATAAGGACGCGCTCGGGGTAGCTGATGCGCTCCATGAAGTAGCGGTTGAGCTGGGGCCGGGGGCTCCAATGGCGGATCGATACCAGCGGCTGCAGCACGGCTCTCAGCCGAGGACGAGCGAGCGCGGCAAGGGCCTGCGCGTAGACGTCGCCGACCACCAGGAGCACGTCGCAGGAGAGGCGAGCGAGCCGCACGGCCTGCCTGGCGGTCAACCCCAGGAAGCCGGCACGCAGGTCGGCCGCCAGATCGGTGAACGAGTGCAGCGTGACGCCGCCGCTGGGCATGCCCCGTCCCTGCATCAGGAGCGGAACGTCCTGCACGCGGTAGGGGGCGCCGTCGTCGACGAGCGGGAGCGCACGGACATCGAGTCGCGGCGCCAGCGAGCGTAACGCGCGCGCTATCGCCGCCCCGATGACGTCCTCGCCGTGGCCGTTCGAAACGATGACCAGCCGGCCGGCAGGGGGTCGCGGCGACGCCCCGAACAAGCCGTCACTCCTGCAACGAGGTGGGCGGGGCTCCCCAGCCAAGCTTCAGCCTGAGGAGGTCGAAGAAGCTGTGGCGCCCGGACGAGATGAGCATCAGGTCGGTCGGCGCGGCGGCGATGGTGATGCGATCGCCCTGCGCCAGGTCGATGCGATCCTGTCCGTCCACCACCAACGCCAGCTCGTTGATCTCGGTCTCCACCCGGAAGCCGACCTGGACCGATCCCTCGACCACGATCGGCCGGTTCGTCAGCGAAAACGGCGCCATCGGCGTGATGACGAACGCCCGCAGCGCCTGGCTGACGATCGGCCCGCCGAGCGAGAGCGCGTAGGCGGTCGAGCCGACCGGGGTGGACACCACCAGCCCGTCCGCGCGGTAGTGGATGGCGTGCGCGCCGTCGACGTCCATGGCGATATTGACCAGTCTGGACACCAGCCCCTGCGACACCACCACGTCGTTGAGCGCATAGGTCGGCTCACCGGCCCCGTTGAGCCACACCTGCAGCATGATGCGCGGGTTGATGCGCCAGTCCTCGGGCTGTCGCCCGTCGAGGTACTCGCGCACCTCGTCGGCACTGAACTCCGCCAGGAAGCCGAGCTTGCCGAGGTTCACGCCCACCACCGGTGCCGTCGAGCCCACCAGCCGACGCGCAGTGCCGAGCAGCGTGCCGTCACCTCCAACCGAGAACACCACGTCCGTGTCGCGCGCGTCGCGGGCCAGCGGCGCGGTGCCCTGCAGGTCGAGCAGCACCTCGGCGCCCAGCGCCTCCAGACGCTCGGCCAGCTCCCGTGCCAGAGGATGGGCCGCCGGCTTGAAGCGCGTGCTGGTCACGACCGCCCGCCTGAGCTGCGAGGCCGGCGTCGTGAAGGCACTACCCGACGAGGTCGACAGCCCCGAGCTCAAGGTGCGCCCACTCCGGACAGGGCCCGCATGACGGCGTCCACCACCTGCTCCAGCGTCAACGCACCGGTATCGATGTGCACGGCGTCGGCAGCCGGGGCTAGCTGGCGGGCATCGAGGTGGTCGCGGCGGCGCATGGCCTCGGTCACCGCGTCCAGGTCAGCCCTTCTCTCCCCGACGCGGCGGCGCGCGCGCACCTCGACGGGGGCGGTCAAATAGAACTTCAAGCGGGCTTCCGGGAAGACGACGGTGCCCATGTCACGGCCATCGATCACGAACGAGCCGGGGATCTCACGAAGGCGCTCGGTGACCCAGGCGCGGACCCTGGGATGCCGGGCCACGGTGGACACCACGGCGTCCACGGCATCGGTGTGGAGCTCCTCGCTCACATCGGCGCCGTCCACCCATACGCGGTCGCCGACGAGCGACGGCTCCAGGCGCACGCGCCGCTCGCCAAGCAGCGCGAGCACGGCCGCCTCGTCGGCCGGGTCGCCGTCGACCCGGCCCACCACCCAGGCCGCCGCGCGGTAGAGCAGCCCGCTGGACACGAACGGCACGCCCAAGCGCTCGGCGACGCGGCGGGCCACGCTCGACTTGCCCGACGCCGCGGGTCCGTCCAGCGTGATCACACTCACGCCGCTCATGATAGCCTCCCGGCCAGGAGCGCGAGGAAGTCGTCGAAGAAGCTCGGGTACGTCTTGGCCACGCAGCCGGGATCGCGGATCGCCACGCCGGGCAAGCGCGCGCCCACCACGGCCAGAGCCATCGCCATGCGGTGGTCACCGTAGGTGTCGAGCGTCACGGTCGGCTCCGGCGCCCCGGTCAGCGGGTGGATGGTGAGGTCGCCTTCTCCCTCGTCGACGCGCGCACCCAGACGTCGTAGCTCGGTCGCCAACGCGGCCAGGCGGTCGGTCTCCTTGATGCGCAGGTTCCAGACGTTGCGTATCGCCACCGGTCCCGAGGCGAACAGCGCGACCGCGGCCAGCGTCTGCGCCTGGTCGGGCATGTCGTTCAGGTCGAAGTCGCCGCCCTTGAGCCGGCCCTGGCGAGGACCACGGACCTCGCAACCGCTGTGGTCCCAGCGCACGTCGCACCCCATGTCTTGCAAGACCTGCGCCAGCCGCGCGTCGCCCTGACGCGTGCCCCGCCCCAGGTTGGCGACGCGAACGCGGCCGCCGGTGACGGCCGCGGCGGCCCAGAAGTAACCGGCCGCCATGGCATCACCTTCCACGTCCAGGGTGCGCGCGCGGTAGCGCGCCTGGGGCACGCGGAATCGCCGGTAGCCGTCCCGCTCGACCTCGACGCCGAAGTCGCGCATCAGTCCCAGGGTCAGGTCGACGAACGGTTTGGACTGAAGCTCGCCGGTCACCCGCAACGTCACCGGCCCGGCCGCGTAGGGCGTCACCATGAGCAGCCCGGAGAGGTACTGCGAGCTCCTGCCTCCGGCCACCTCCACCTCGCCTCCGGTGAGTCCGCTGCCTTCCCCCACCACCGGCGGACAACCGTTGCCCGCCTCGCTGCGTGCCGCCACGCCGAGGGCCTCCAGCGCGCTCAGAAGGTCCTGGATCGGGCGCTCGCGCATGCGCGCATTGCCGTCGAGGCGGTAGCGACCGTGGCCCAGCGCCGTCAAGGCCGTGAGGAAGCGCATGCTGGTGCCCGAGAGCCGCAGGTCCAGCTCGGCGGCGCGCGCCGGCACGCGCCCGCCGAGCCCGTGCACGTCCACGCGCGTTCCGCGAGCGTCGACCCGGAAGCCGAGCTTGCTGAGCGCGCGCATGAGCACGTCGGAGTCCTCCGCCACAAGCGCTCCGTCGAGCCGGCTGACGCCCCGGGCGAGGGCAGCGATGACCAGCGCACGGTTCGTCAGGCTCTTCGATCCGGGCACCCGGATGGTGCCGTCGACGGGGCCTTGCGGGCCCACGGCGACGGTGGCGGGCAGCGTCGACATCGACCCGAAGGATACCACCGAGCCCGGCCACGCCCGCAGCCGCGCGCGGTGGCGTGGCGCGCAACGTGGACCCGCGGTGAAGCCGGCTAAGCTGGGACGCGTGATGATGCCGGAGCGCCTGCAACGCATCGTCGACACCTTCCGCGGCGCACCCGTCAGCCTGAGGCTGCCGCTGCTGCTGGAGTACGCCGGCAAGCTGCCGCCGCTGCCTGAAGGCCTGGACGGCTCGCTGGAACGCGTGCAGGAGTGCCAGACGCCCCTCTTCCTCCGCGCCGAGACAACGTCCGACGGCTGCGCCGTACTTCACTTCTCGGCTCCCGAGGAGGCGCCCACCACGCGCGGTTTCGCGGGGGTGGTTCACGAGGGCCTGTCCGGCCTGCCGGTGGAGCAGGTGCTTGCTGCGCCCGACGACTTCTACCAGGCGATGGGCCTCGCGGAGCTCATCTCGCCGTTGAGGCTGCGCGGCATGGGCGCGATCCTCGCGCGCGTGAAGCGCCAGCTGCGCACCTCGCAGCCGCGGAGCGGGCAGCCCTCCGGCTGAGCCGGTCTGGCCCGCGACCGGGCGGGTCTGCTACAGTGAGCGGGTTGCGAAGCCGAGGCAGCGGCCGATCGAGATGCCGGCCCCCAGGCGATGACTCTCGGAGGACGAGCGATGAAGAAGGACATCCACCCCAAGATGGTGCCGTGCAAGGTCATCTGCGAAGGCCAGGTGGTGTTGGAGACGTACAGCACCAAGTCGGAGATGCACGTCGACGTGTGGTCCGGGAACCACCCGTTCTACACGGGCCAGCAGCGTTTCATCGACACCGAGGGACGCGTCGAGAAGTTCCAGAAGCGCTTCGGCGACAGCTATCGCCGCAACAAGGGCAAGTAGGCAGCCGGGCGCGCCGGACGGCGCCCCGCCCGCTCACAGCGGGACCGCGGCCTGGACGGTGGTGCCGCTGCCAGGCTCGCTCACGATCTCGAAGCGCCCTCCGCGTGCCTCGACGCGTTCTTGCATCTGCTTGAGGCCCAGCCCGCCGGCGCTCGTCACCCGGTCCGCGACCGTTCCAGGGTCGAACCCCCGGCCGTTGTCCTGCACGCTGATGTAGGCCATGCCGGCGTCGCTGACGCCGACGCGGACGTCGACCTCGCTGGCGCCCGCGTGCTTGGCGACGTTGTTCATCGCCTCCTGGAAGATCCGGAACAGCACCGCTTCGGACTTCAGGCCTAGGTCTGGAAGCGCGCCGAGCTCCAGCCCCACGTGCACGTCGTTCTGTTGCCCGAAGTCGCTGGCGTAGCGCCGCACCGTCTCCACCAGGCCGAAGCGCTCCAGATCGACGGGGCGCAGCGCGAAGATGCTCCGGCGCACCTCCTTGATCGTCTCCCGAACGGTCTCCCTGGCACTGTCCAGCTCGGCGCGGGCCTTGCCGGCGTCGCGCTCCAGCAGGCGCGTCACCAGGTCGAGCTTGAGCGCGGCGAACGCCAGCGACTGCGCCACGCCGTCATGGATCTCGCGGGCGATGCGGGCACGCTCCTCGGCGATGGCCAGCTCCTCGGAGTGGAGGTAGGCGTTGGCGTTGCGCACGGCCAGGCTCACCTGGCTGGCGAGCAGACCGAGGAACGGCAGGTTGGCGGCGTCGAAGTGCTCGGCATCGGGGTGCGCCAGCACCACCAGCCCCAGCAGCCCCTCCTCCGCGGACAGGGGCAACGTGACGGCGCTGCCGGCAGCCGCCAGAAGCGGGCTCCCATCGTCGCGATCGGCCTTGCCGAGACGGCTGACGATGCGCGGCTCGCGCGATTGTGCCGCTCGGCCGATGAGGCCCTCGCCCAGGCGCAAGGGAAGGCTAACGGCATTGCGGGACGAGCCCTCCGCCGCCCGGAGCTGCAGCAGGTTGCCCTCGTCGAACAGGTACACGCCGCCCGTTCCGGCCTCGACGCGCTGCATCATCTGCGCCAGCAAGGTGTGGAGCAAGCGTTCCAGGTTTCCCTCGGCCCGGATCGAGCGATCGACGTCGAACAGCGTCAGCAGGTCGCGGGTGCGGCTACGTGTGGCCTCTGCTGCGGCGGAGAACTCCGACGCCAGGATCGAGAACGCCTCGCGCTGCCGCCCGTCGGGGCTGACGCCGTAGTACGCGTGCAGCGAGCCTTCGAGGTTGCCACCCCAGGTCAGCGGCGCCGTGAGCACCCACCAGCTGGCGCCCTCGATGCGCGTGCGCTCGCTGCGGCTCTCGTGCACACGCAGCGCTCGGTCACGCTCGACCGCGTCCTGCTGCTGGCCGTTCGACAGCCCCACGCCACTGGTGACGCCGTAGCCCACGGGGCCGACCAGCACCGCCACCGCCGCCGCCCCCGTGACCTCACGGATACCTCGCGACGCGGCCGACAGCGCCCCCTCCAGGTCGGTGGCCGACGCGAACTGCTCCGTAACGGTCTGGATCGCCGTGAGCAACTCGTGGCTGCTCCGCAGCTGCTCGAACAGGCGGGCCAGCTCCTCCTGCGCGTGCTCGCGCAGGCGCACCTCGGTCGCGATCCAGTTCAGCGTCACGAACGTCGCCAGCGGGCCCAGGAAGCTGTAGAAGAGCAGCTGCGCCCAGAACTGGTAGCGCTCGCCTCCCAGCGGCACCACCACCAGCTGGTGGAGCAGGACCACGCCGACGATGGTGAGCGGCAACCACAGCCTCGCGAAGCGGACCTGGTCGTAGAGGCTGCCCGGCCGCTGCTCCGTCCGCGGGGCATGCCCGGCGCCCCGGATCACGCCTCCTCCTCGGCCCCCCGTCGCTTCCTCCGGGGACGGAACTCGCTCATCAGCACCGGGTAGACGATCAGGTAGGCGACGAACACCATGCCCATCTGGACCCAGAAGTTCCTGATGGCGGGTACGTGGAGCGCCTGCAGCACCATCACCACCAGCGTCAGCAGGATGGCGAATCCAAACGACTTGAGGAGCAGCCTCACGATCTTCCCCACCGTGATGCGGCGGGCCTCCTCGAGCGTGCGCCGCTCCACCTTGCGCCGTTGGTTCTTCTTCGACATACCTCATTGTAGGACGACGACACCGCCGACCGCCCGCGGGCCCCTTGCCGGAACGCCTGTCGCGGGCGAGACTGACAGCGTGAGCCCGCCGTTCATGCCGGAGCTCCTCCGCGTGTTCGACGCGGCCGACGGTCGGCCCTTGGCGCAGGCCGCCAGCGTCTCGCCCGACGGTCTGCCCGAGGTGCGCACGGTCGTGCTTCGTGCCCTGGGAACCGAGGCCGACGCTTGCTTCGCAAGTGACCTCCGGAGCGCCAAGTTCGCGTCCTTGGCCGTGCGCCCGTGGTTGGAGCTGTGCCTGTTCGATGCCGCCTCGGGCGTGCAGTGGCGTGTGCTGGGGCGCACGACCACCCACGCCGGCGACGCCCTGGCCTTGCGCGTTTGGGCCGGACTGCCTGCCGACACGCGGGCCCTGTACGGTGCGCCGCCGCCGGGCAGACCGCTCGGACCGGCGGGAGAGGCGGGTGCGGCCACCGCGGACCCCGCCCCGGACCCTCCCGCCGCCTTCGCCGTGGTGCGCGTGGCGCCGGTGCGCTGCGAGCGCCTCACGCTGGGTCCGCCGCTGCGCCGCCGGCGCTGGACGCTGGACGGTACGGCGTGGCGGGTGGCCGACGTGGCGCCGTGAGGGGGCGGGCGCGCCGGACGGCGCCGGCAGACCGCCGATCCGGGCCGCATCCGCATCGGGACGCCCGGCACCCTGCCATACTGGGCTCGTGACCTCCGCATCGGGACGCCGGTCAGCGGGCGGCGCGCCGCCCGCGTCGGCGCGCGCCGGCAGCCCGGTGACGCGCACGTGAGGCCGGCGGCCGGCACCGTCCCCGACCAGTGGGCGCGCTTCCTACTGCGGGTGCGCTACCCTCTGGTGCTGTTCAGTGTCGTGGTGGTGCTCGGCACGGTGGCGTTCAAGCTCACCTGGGCACCCTACCGGGCGACCTGGATGGACGCCCTGTACATGACGTTCATCACCGTGACCACGGTGGGCTACTCGGAGCTCCATCCACTGGACACGGTGGGCCGCGTGGTGGCCATCCTGGTGTCGGTCGCCGGGATAGGTAGCTTGTTCTATCTGCTCGCGGCGGTGATGGAGTTCCTCGTCGCCCGCCAGGTGAGCGACCCGCTCGGGAGGAGGACCATGAGCAGACGCATCGCCGCCTTAAGCGGTCACGTCGTGGTCGTCGGTTACGGCCGGATGGGCCGCCGCTCGGCGGAGGAGCTGGCACACGAGCGCGTGCCCTACGTCGTCGTGGACAGCGACCCGGCGGTCGGCACGACGCTGCGGGGGGCCGACGTGCCGTTCGTCATCGGTGACGGCGAGGACGAGGACGTCCTGACGGAAGCCGGCGTGACACGCGCCAAGGGGCTCATCGTCGCCACCAGCAGCGACGCCACCAACGCCTTCGTCGTGATGACCGCCCGTGCGCTCAACCCACAGGTCACGATCGTGGCCCGGGCCGACGACGCCGCGGCCGTGCGCAAGCTCGAGCGCGCCGGCGCCAACCGCGCCATCGATCTGTACACCCTGGGTGGCCGCCGCCTCGCCAACACCGTCGTGCGGCCCGCGACGGTCGACTTCCTGCACGGCACCCTGCGTGAGCGGCGGGGCGAGCTGGCCGTCGAAGAGGAGCCGATCGCCGAGGACAGCGAGCTCGCGGGGCGGACCCTGCTCGAGTGCGACCTCCGCAGGCGCACGGGGGCCAGCGTGCTGGCCGTGTTCCGCGACGGCGACACCCACCCCAACCCGGAGTCCGACTTCGTGCTCAGAGCCGGCGACCGCCTGCTGGTGATGGCGACCGTCGAGCAGATCAGCACGCTCAAGCAGCTCACCAGGCCTTGAGCTCGGTCCTGCCATCGCCGGAAACCGGCCCCCGCCCTGCCCGGCGCGTTGCCTGGCGGCCCCCGGCGTGCCACCCCTTCCCGCCGCGGCGCCCTCGTTTGGGTACACTCGCGCCATGACTCTCGAACCCGACGCGGACCGCGACACCGCTCCGCACGCCGAAGCGACGCCGGACGCCGACGGCTCTCCGGACGCCGCGGGCGCGCACGACGGTCGACGCGCGCCGCGCTCCAGCGCGCCGGAGGCCCTGCTGGGCGACCAGCCGCACGCCGTGGTCGACGCGCACGGGGCGCGTTTCACCTTGCTCGGCACGGCGCACGTCTCCAAGACGAGCGCCCAGACGGTCGCAGACCTCGCCGCCAGCGGCCACTTCGACGCCGTGGCCATCGAGCTCGACGCCGGCCGCCACGCCGCCCTCACCGACGAGAACCGCTGGGAGAAGATGGACCTGTTCCGCGTCTTTCGCGAGGGCAAGGCAGGCATGGTCGCCGCCAACCTGGCGCTCGGCGCGTTCCAGCAACGCCTGGCCGATCAGCTCGGGATCGAGCCGGGCGCGGAGATGAAGGCGGCCATCGCGGCCGCGGAGCACGCCGGCCTCGTGCTGCTGCTCGTCGACCGCGACATCGGCATCACGCTCCGGCGCGTGTACGCCAACGTGCCGTGGTGGCAGCGCGTCACGCTCCTCGCGGGGCTGGCGGCCAGCGTCCTGAGCCGCGAGAAGATCAGCGAGGAGGAGATCGAACGGCTGAAAGAGGGGGACATGCTGGAGGCGACCTTCACCGAGTTCGCCGAACGCAGCGAGCGCCTGTACGAGCCCCTCATCGCCGAGCGCGACCGCTACATGGCCGCGCGCCTGGAGCAGGAGGCGATCGGCCACGGCGCCGTCGTTCACGACGCGCCCTGGCAGGTGCTGGTGGTGCTCGGGGCAGGCCACCTGCAGGGGGTGGCCGCGACGCTGCGCCAGACGCCGGAGCGCCCGCCGGAGGAGCGCCTCGCGACGTTGTCGGAGGCTCCACGAGGCCGCCGCTGGGGCAGGCTGGTGGGCTGGGCCATCGTCGGCATCGTGCTGGCCGGCTTCGCCATCGGCTTCGCGCGGAGTCCGCAACTGGGGCTGTCGCTGCTGGCGGACTGGGTGATCATCAACGGCGGTCTTGCCGCGGTCGGCGCCCTCATCGCGCTGGCGCACCCCATCACGATCCTGGTCACGGCGCTGGCCGCGCCGCTCACGTCGCTGAATCCGCTGATCGGTGCAGGCTTCGTGGCGGCGGGCGTCGAGCTGTGGCTGCGCAAGCCCAACATCGGCGACTTCAAGTCGCTGCGCCAGGACGTCACCAGCCTGCGCGGCTGGTGGCACAACCGAGTCGCCCGGACCTTCCTGGTGTTCATCCTGGCCACCCTGGGTTCGGCGATCGGGACCTACCTGGCCGGCTTCCGGATCTTCGGCCGCTTGCTGGGTTGAGACGCCGACCGGCGTCCGCCCTCAGGTGCCGGTACCGGTGGCGCCCGCCGGTGGCTGCGCGGGCGTGCCGTCCAGCACCCACTGGGCATAGGCGTCGACGAATGTGAAGCTGGTGTCGTGAGCGGCGGAGGCGAGCAAGTAGTGCAGGAAGTCCTGGACGTCCTGCTCGCTGCTCTGTAGGAACACCTGCGAGCCGGAGAGCCCCTTGAAGCGCCCCGTCGTGGCCTTCGGAAGCGCCTGCTCCGCCTCGTTGGCGGTGGCACGCAGCTCCTGCACCAGGACGCCTGCCAGCGCGTCGGGATGCTCGAGGTCGGCGGCGCTGTACAGCGCCGCGCCGGTATCGAGTGACGTCATGCCGATGCCGCGTCCGATGAGCTGCCGCAGGATCACCGGCTGCCCGGTCACCTGCACGCTCGCGCTCGCCTTGGCCTCGCGCCCGTCCTGCGCGGTGGCATCGACCGAGAGCGTGAAGCTGCCCGGCGTGATGTCGCTGGGGAGGACCAGCTCGAGGTCGTCGACAACGAACCCCACCGCGTTCTGGGGGATGATCGCCTGCTCCGAGGCGGAGGCGAGCTCGCTGCCGTCACCGCCCAGCAACCGCACCTTGACGTCGACCTTGGGTGGCAGCGCATCGCCCTGGGTGCTGAGCTCGAAGCTCGGGTAGACCGGATCCCCCGGATGGTACGGGGACGCGGCGGTACCGTGCCGGCCCAGCGTGAGCGTAACGGCACCGCTGATCGTCATCGGCGGCGGCGGCGCACTGAGCGTGGTGACGCGCTCCTGCGCCTGGCTGCGCATGGGTGCACCCGCCTGGGTGGCGTCGACGTAGGCGCGGTAGGCCTTGAGAGCGTCGCTGCGCCGACCGTCGGCCTCGTAGAGGTGACCGAGCGCGAACGCCACACCCGGCTGATTCGGGAACTTGGTGCGCGCGTTCTCGAGGTCCTTGATGGCGTCGGCGTCCACCTTGGGGTTCGCACGGAGCGCGGCGGCGTAGTCGGTCATGCCCTGCACGAGGTCGCCGGTCACGACCTCGGCAAGGCCCAGGTTGTAGTCCGCGATCGACTGCGTGGGATCGAGCTGGAGCGCCTTCTGCGACGCCTGGATGCTGCGGTCCATGAACCCCAGCAGGTAGTACGCCCAGCCAAGGTTGGTCCAGTAGAGCGAGTTGGTCGGCGCCAGCTCGACCGCCACCCGCAGCGCGCTGGCCGCGCCCAGGGCATCGTTCTGGTCGAAGGCGATGTAGGAGAGACGCTCGAAGCTGTAGGTCAAGTACGGCGCCGCATGCTCCAGCGCCACCAGAGCACGCTTCTCGCGGTCGGTGGCCTTCGCCTGCTGGGCGGCCACCGAGGCCGCCAGCAGCGACGCCGCGCCGGTGCCGCCATTGGGCCAGCCGGCGAGCACCGCGTCGATGTCGGCGCTCGCGCCCGGAACCCCGCGATCGTTGCGGAATGCCGCCCGGGCCGCCAAGCCGAACGGGTAGGCGGCAGCAGCGCGGTCGAAGGCGGCCGCCGCTCCCTGCTTGTCGTTCACGTTGGTGTCGAGCGCCCCGATCCACACCTCGGCCACCGGCAGACCCGTGTCCGCCTCCATCTTCTGGAAGAGCGTCACGCTCCGTGCCTCGTCGAGTTGTGGAAGGCTCAAAGACACCACCGCCATGGTGGCGGCGTCGGTGCCTTCGGTACCGTTGAGGGCCGCATCGAGATCGCCGACCAGGCGCTTGGCGCGTGCCGGCAGGCCCCCCTTCTGCTCCGCCTGGGTGAGGAGGTTGGCCGCGTCCTGGGGGAGGCCGGCGGCGATCAGCGTGAGAGCCCGCACGTAGTCGCCGTAACCGCCCGACAGGTCGATGGTGTCGTTCACGGCCGGGGGTGCGATACCGAGCGCCTCGGCCACCGCTCCGGCGGCCTCCGACGCCAGCCGGCCCGGTGCGTCCTTGGGCGCCGTCAGCTTCAGCTGCCGGAAGCCCGACGCGGCGTCGAGCTCGAGCGTCAGCTGGTAGCCCGCGTCGGTGATGGCGATGGCACCGGTCACGGCGACGTCCGCCCCGATCGTGCCGCGCAGCAGCGGGGCACCGCTGGGGCCGGTCATGGTCTTGCTGCCTACCAGCGTTACCAGGTTCACGAACCCGCCCTGGGCAACGAGCGGCGGCACCAGCCCGGGCGCCAGCTCCGGCGGGATCACCTCGGCACTCCCCTGGAACGCCTCGGCCAGACGATCGGCCACCGCTACGCCCAGGAGGGCATCCTGGCTGTCGAAGGGGTAGACGACCACGCTCGACGCCAGCGCGCCGGAGCCGAGGACGAGGACGAGCAGGACGAGCAGGGACCTTCGCATGCGGGCCTCCAGTTGGCGCTCAGGCTAGCACGGGCACCCGTGCCGTCCGCGCACGTGCGCTGCCTATCTCGCGGCCCGATGTCGGCGCTACTCCAGGAGCGACTCGAACTCTTCCAGCAGCTCGGCGGCCCGCGCGCCACTCCTGGCCACGACCAGGATCGTGTTCTGACCGGCCAGCGTCCCGACGATCTCCTCACGATCGAGCTTGTCGAGCACGAAAGCGATGCCCGACGCATGCCCTTCGTCGGTCGTGATCACGATGATGTTCTCGCCACGGTCGATGTCGCGCACGAACAGGCGGAAGCGCTGACTGAGCTCTCCGACCACGTCTTCTTGGGCCGTGAGCGGCGTGGAGCGGTAGCGATGCTGGCCGTTGCCGGCCGGGAGCCGCACCAGCCTGAGCTCGTTGACGTCGCGGCTGATGGTGGCCTGGGTGACCTTGATGCCGCGGAGCGCCAGGTGCTCCGCGATCTCGGCCTGGGTCGAGATGAACTCGCTCTCCACCAGCTCCGCGATGAGACGTTGACGGTACTCTTTACTCGGCATATTTATTCACTATACACGACGGCCTCTTGCCGCGCGCGCCCTACTCCGGGGCGCCGCCCAAGAGCGGCCGTGCCCTGTCCAGGATGGCATCGGCCAGTTCGCGCTTGGACAGGCGCGGCCACGCTTCCGAGGAGCCGTCGGGATTCACCAGCGTGACGTCGCTCGCATCGGCGCCGAAGCCCACGGCTTCGGACGACGCCTCCCCCGCGACACCGCGCGTGGGGTAGTTCAGGAGGATGAACGCCAGCCCCTTCTCGCGCGCCTTGCGCGCCGCGCGCTCAACGCCCTCATGCGTCTCCATCGCGAATCCCACCATCACCTGGCGCTGACGCTGCGCCGCGAGCCGGGACAGGATATCGGGGGTGCGCACCAGCTTGAGCGAGCGCTTTCCCTCGGCCTTGGCTTCCTTGCGGTCCGAGCGCTCGGCGGGGCGCCAGTCGGCGACCGCGGCCGTCATGACCAACAGGTCGCAGTCGGCGAACCGCGCCTGCAGCGCATCCGCCATGGCAGCCGCGTCGACCACCCGTTGGACGCCGACGCCCGGCGGAGCCGGCAGCGCGGTGGGCCCCGTGACCAGGTCCACCCTGGCGCCCCGCGCTTTCGCGGCCGCCGCGACCGCGAAGCCCGTCTTGCCACTGGAGGGGTTGCCGATGAACCGCACCGGATCGAGGTACTCGTGCGTGGGCCCGGCCGAAACCAGCACGCGCACGCCTGCAAGATCGCCAAAGCGCGACAGGCCCAGCGCCGCCGCGGCGATGGCCTCCGGCTCCGCCATGCGGCCGAGGCCCTCGCCCTCCTCACCCCCGGCGAGCGGTCCCTCCACCGGTCCCACGAAGGCGTGTCCCAGGCCTTCGAGCGTCGCCACGTTGCGCTGCACAGGCGGATGGCGCCACATCGCAGGGTTCATGGCCGGGGCCCACAACACCCTGGGCACGCCCCCGGCGATGAGCGCCGAGACGACATCGTCGACGCGCCCGTGGGCCGCGCCGGCGAGGGCGTCGGCGGTCGCCGGGGCCACCACCAGGCCGTCGGCCCAGCCCGCCCACTCCAGGTGCCTGATACGGCCGTCGGCGGCGAACCAGCTGTCCCGATCCAGGACCTCGCCGCCGGCGGCCACCGCGAGCGACAGGCGCGTCACGAAGGCGTAGGCGTCCCGCGTGGCAGCGGCTCGCACCTCACAGCCAAGCTCCCGCAACCGGCGCATCACGCTCGGCGTCTTGACGGCAGCGACGCCGCCGGCGGCGGCGACGATCAGTCGGGGCTTACCCCTCGTCGACGGGTTCGGGGCGGGCGACACCGAAGCCGGGCTCCTCGGGACGCCGCTCCACCAGCCTACGGAGCTCGTCGCCGTTGGGCAGGTCATCGCCCCACACGATCTCTCGCCCTTCCTCGAGCTCCTTCATCGCCAGTGTCACGGTGTTGCTGGTGCGTGGGGCCTCCTCGGCGTCGAGCGTGGTCGGGATGCCCGCCTTGAGCTGCGCGGCGCGGCGCGCCACGATCATCGAAAGCCGGTAGCGAGAGTCCGTCAGAGCCATCAGCGTGTCGTAGCCTTCCTGGGCCACCTGGTCCTCCTCAGCCAGCCGCGCCGCGGCGCGGCGCTCGAGCGTCCGGACGACACCCGCGAGCGCCACCGGTCAGTGGCGAGCACGTGCGCGCCCTCGAACAGTCGATTGTACACGACCACCTCGCAATCAGGTGGTCTCGCGCAGGAACGCCCGCACGTCGTCATCGGACAGCAAGGACGCCCGCGAGCGCTCGGCCTGGATGATGCTGAGAAAGACCTGCACGGCGTCCTCGAGCGCGTCGTTGACGACCGCGTAGTCGAACTCGCGCACGGCGCGGATCTCCTCACGGGCGCGCCGCAGGCGCTTCTGGATCTTCTGCTCGCTGTCGGTACCGCGGCCCCGGAGCCTCCTCTCGAGCTCGAACAGGCTGGGCGGCGCGATGAACAGCATCACCGCCTCCGGCACCTTGCGCTTGACCTTGCGTGCGCCCACCAGCTCGAGCTCGAGCAGCACGTCGCGACCGGCGGCCAGCGCTGCCTTGACCGGGAGCGTCGGGGTGCCGTAGAAGTCGCCCACGTACTCGGCATACTCCAGCAGCTCGTCGCGTTCGATCATCGCCTCGAAGCCAGCACGGTCATGGAAGTAGTACTGCTCGCCGTGGACCTCGCCTTCACGGCGCTCGCGGGTGGTGGCCGAGATCGAGTACTCGAGGTTGGCGACACGCGGCAACGCGGCGCGCCGGATCGTGTCCTTGCCGACCCCTGACGCGCCCGTCATCACGAACAGGATGCCCCTCCTGCTCACCCTCTCGTCCACCCCGACTCGCGCTCCCTCGTCGCGACGCTCCGGCGCGCGGCCGCCGCCCGCCTCACCGACGTGCTCGTGCTGGCCGCGACTCTACCATGACGGGCGTACCGGCGCGGCCGCACCTAGCCGGCGGCCGGATCGCCCGCCGCGTGGTAGGCGTGAAGCGTGAGCCGCTCCAACGTCGCGAGCCTTCCCCAGCGGTCCAGGCGGGCCACGTCCTCGCGCACGAAGCGCCGCAAGGTCTCGGGCTCGTCCACGACCTCGACCACCAGCGGCTGGCGCTCGGGTCTGTACAGCACCACCGACAGCGGCCCGTCGAGGCCGCGGCGCCCGAAGCCCGCCAGGCCGGGCAGCACCGTGGCGCCACGCAGACCGCGGCGCCGGGCGGCGTCCACGAGCGCCTCGGCCAGGCTGATCCTGCCGACCTTGTCGCCGGCAAGGGTGTAGACCCGCAGCAGCGACGCCCTTTCCACGCCCGCGCGGTGCAGGACCTTCATAGCCGCTCCTCGTCACCCGCGCGCACCACCACCACCCGCTCCAGGGTCACCAGCCCGCCGCCGCCGAGCACGCCCTCAAGCTCGCGCACGAAGCGCTCGACGCGCTCGGCCTCGTCGACGATCTCGAGCACCATGGGAAGCTCGCCCGACAGCCGGAACGGGTGCGGCCGGTGCAGCACCGAACCGGCCCCGAAACCGAGGCTGCCCCGCAGCAACGTGGCTCCGGCCAGGCCGGCGGCATGGGCAGCGTGTAGCAGCGCCTCGAATGCCGGGTGCCCGCCCACGCGGTCGCTCTCGCCGAGGAAGATGCGCAGCAGCTCCACCTCGCCGGCGAGGCGCCGCGACGGCGCGCTCACGGCGCGCTCCGGCATGGCCGGCGGCTCACGTCGCGCCCGTCAGCCTCAAGGCGGCGGCACGGCCCGCCAGGATGGCGACGTAGCCCACCACGAGGTTGGTCAGCACGTACACGCCGGCACGCACGAGCTCGCCCTCCCGGACGAGCAGCTGGCTCTCCAGCTCGAACGTCGAGAAGGTCGTCAGCGCGCCCAGGAATCCCGTGCCCACCGCCAGGCGCGCCGACGGCGACAGCAACCCCCGCAGGCCGAGCTCGGTGACGAAGGCCAGCAGGAACGAGCCGAGCACGTTCACCGCCAGGGTGGCGAGCGGGAATCCGGCGTAGGCGCTGGCCTGCAGCGCACCCTGGACCAGGTTGGTGGCGGCGTACCGCGTGAGGGCGCCCAGCGCGCCCCCCAGCATGACTCCCAGGATCAACATGTGGTACTCCAGGCGTTCCGAAGTGGCGCTGAGACATCGTCGGCCGAACGCGAGGCGGCCGGCGCCGGGCGAGGCGTGCTGGCGCGCCGGCGTGCGCCGGCGATCCCGGGAGTGTATCATCCGTCGCGGCGGTGCCGGAAGCCGCTTGAGGCATGCGCCTCTCGGGATCCGGAGGCCGGATGGTAGCATGGAGTCCCGGGAAGGTGAGGCATGGAGCGCAAGTACATCTTCATCACCGGCGGGGTCGTGTCGAGCCTGGGCAAAGGCATCGCCACCTCCAGCATCGGAGCCCTGCTCAGAGCCCGGGGATACGCAGTCACCGCCGTCAAGATCGATCCATACATCAACGTGGACGCCGGCACCATGCGCCCCTACGAGCACGGCGAGGTGTTCGTGACCGACGATGGCGCCGAGACCGACCTCGACATCGGGACGTACGAGCGCTTCCTGGACGTCGACTTGTCGCGGGCGAACAACGTCACGACGGGTCAGATCTACCAGAGCGTGATCGAGAAGGA